>JAKSSA010000045.1 GCA_024403335.1 Lachnospiraceae bacterium | reverse complement strand
ATGGCAATGAACCCTGGATATGTAGAAGAAGAAATTACAGGTATACCGACTTTTGAACCTTCATTCCATTTACCTGCTGTATGGATAACGGAAAGTCAGAAGGAAAGAGCAGAGTCATTTGGTTACACAGTTGTAGATCCACCTTCAATTATAGCTACTCATTTAACAGAAGTTATTAAAAGGCATCTTGATGAACTTCTTACAAGACAGAATGTTCAAAGTCTTATTGATAATATCAAAGATAAGAATGAGACGCTTATTACAGAACTTGTGCCTAAACTTATGGGCGTTGGTGAAATTCAGAAGGTATTACAAAATCTTTTAAGAGAAGGAATTTCAATAAGAGATTTGGTTACTATATTTGAAACTTTAGCAGACTATGCACCTTCGACAAGGGACACTGATGTATTGACAGAGTATGTTCGTCAAAGTTTAAAAAGAGCAATTTCTGCAAGGTATTTTCCGGAAGGCGAAACAACATCTGTTGTTACACTTGATCCAAAAATTGAACAGGAGATTATGGGTGCCGTTAAACAGACAGAGCAGGGAGCATACATTGCACTCGACCCTGAAAGAACTCAATCTATAATGAAATCTGTTAAAGAAGAAGTTGATAAACTTGAAAATCTTGGGAAGAATGCCATTATTATTACTTCTCCAATAGTCAGAATGTATTTTAAACGAATTACACGCGACTATTTTGAAGATTTAACAGTTGTGTCATATAATGAAATTGATTCACAGGTAGAATTACAATCTATAGGGATGGTGACTGCATAAATGCTGATTAAAAAATTTACGGCAGCAACTGAAAAGGAAGCAATAGAACTTGCCCAGAAAGAACTTGGGAAAGATGCTGTTGTTATGAATGTAAAAAAGGTTCCGCCAAAAGGCATTAGAAAAATCTTTAAGCATTCAAATGTTGAAGTAACTGCTGCCACAGATGACAATAATAATTACGATAGAAAACCGGTTAATTTTCCTTCCAGAAATAAATCCTTTGAGTCTGTTGCAACAGGCTTTGAGGCGAAAGGACTTGATATTTTCACTGATAATTCAGAACATAAAGAAACTTCTGCTATTGAACAAAAATTAGACAGTCTTCAGAGTATGCTCGAAAAACAGATGGAAAAGAAGCAGGAAGAAGCTTTAAAGGAAGTTAAAGAGAACATAGTTGAAGAAAAAGAACCGACTTATGTTGGATTTCTTAAGCTGATTTACAATCAGCTTATTAATAATGAAGTTGATGAGAAATATGCTAATCAGATTATTGCAGAAATAGAACCGGGACTTAATAATGAAACGAACATAAATACTGTACTTGCTGCTGTATATCAGAAAATTGTTTTAAAGCTTGGTCAGACTAAAGCTATTGAGCTTCAGGAGGGTAAAACTAAATTTGTATTTTTTATTGGTCCTACAGGAGTTGGAAAAACAACAACAATTGCCAAGCTTGCTTCAACACTTATGCTTAGTAAAAAGCTTAAAGTAGCTTTATTTACTGTAGATACTTATAGAATAAAGGCTGTTGAACAGTTACAGACTTATGCAGATATTTTAGGTATTCCTTTAAAGGTTATTTATACAGATGATGAAATGAAATCAGCAACAGAAGATTATATGAATTATGATGTAGTTCTTATTGATACGGCAGGACGTTCTCATAGAAATCTTCAGCAAAGAGATGATATCGAAAAACTTATAGCCACAATCCCAGAGGAGATGAAAGAAACCTATCTTGTACTTAGTGCAACTACAAAGTATAGAGATTTAATCAAGATAACTGAAACATATTCAGAAATCGTAGATTACAGATTACTTTTTACTAAGCTTGATGAGACAGGAAGCATCGGAAATATTTTTAATATGCATATGCTTACAGATGCACCTTTAAGCTATGCTACTTTCGGACAAAATGTACCGGATGATATTTCAAGAGTAAATCCTCAAAAAATAGCAAAGCAGCTGTTAGGAGGTAATTCGTAATGGACCAGGCCGAAAAATTAAGATTATTGACTAAGTCAATACATACAATGCATAAAGCAAGAGTAATAACCGTAACAAGTGGTAAGGGCGGTGTTGGAAAGAGCAATATTTCCGTAAATCTGGCCATACAGCTTGCTAAGATGGGGAAAAAGGTTATTATACTTGATGCGGACTTTGGACTTGCAAACGTTGAGGTTATGTTGGGCATAAGACCTAAATATAATCTTGCTGATTTGATGTTCAGAGGTAAGGAATTAAAAGAAATAATTACAAGTGGTCCTGAAAACATCGGTTTTATTTCAGGTGGATCAGGAATTAAAGAAATGGCTACCATGACAAGAGAACAGGTACTTTTTCTTACTAATAAGCTTGTTGAACTCGATGAGATGGCAGACTTTATCATAGTCGATACAGGTGCAGGTATTTCAGACAGTGTGTTGGAATTTGTTTCGATGTCACAGGAGGTTTTACTTGTTGCAACTCCTGAACCCACATCCATTACTGACGCATATGCACTTTTAAAAACACTTAATAAAAAGACTACATTCCAGGCTTCGGAAACTGTTATTAAGTTTGTGGCAAACAGAGTTTCGTCACAGGAAGAAGGTAAATCATTATTTGAGAAGATGGACATAGTTGTTTCAAAATTCTTGAATTTAAAACTTACTTATCTTGGATGTATACCAATGGATCCTAATGTAACCAAGGCTGTTTGTATGCAGAAACCATTTTCAATATGTTATCCGTCTACTATTGCAACTAAAGCAATCGTAACACTAACTGAAACTATTTGCAATGAGGACAATGATATTAGAAAGAATGGTATTTCAACTTTGTTTTCCGGAATGATCAGGAGTGTATTTAAATCTAAAAAGAAATAAGATGAATACAATAGATATTGGTACAAAAGTTAATTTATATAGAAATAATTTCGAAAATGCCGGTAATATGGAGGTGTCTTTTAAAGATGCAGAAGTTGTAAAAAGACTAAGCTATGACCGGTATAGAGTTCAGATTGATTTGCCAGAGGGTGCGGATATCAGAGTTGGGCTTGAGTATTTTATGGAATACAGAACCGACTTTGGTACAATGCATGCGAAGGCTGTAATCATGGCATATGATTTTGAAGAGGAAAATACATCGATTGAATTAAGACTTTTAACAGACTTTGAGCCGTTTGAAAAGAGACATCATTACAGACTTATCATTAAAAAGAAGTTTGTAGCGCAAATTATTGATTCAAATGGAGAATTAACCGGAGAAACTGTTAACATGGATTTGTCAGACATAAGTTGTTCTGGTTTCAGGACTATTTCTGAAAGATATGTTGCGGCTAAAACGGTCCTTCATTTCAATATCTCTTTTGATAAGGGGGATGAATTTGAATTTAATGCTGAAGTGTTAAATTCAAGGAAAGCAAGGAATTATAAAGACAGTTATGAGTTGAGATGCAGATTTCTTGATAATGATATTAATAAAGAATTAAGCCTGTTAAAAGTAATATTTGATATGGCTTCTGAATGATTTGTTTTTTCTGATTGAAAAAATATGAAATAGAGGTAGTAATGGAAAAGAAAAAGATATTGATTGTTGATGACTCTGCACTTATGAGAAAGGTGTTATGTGATATAATCCTTTCAGATGAACATTTTACAATCATCAAAGAAGCGTGTGATGGTTTAGAAGCCTTAAATTATGTTTTAGATAATCTTTCAAATATTGATGCGATTGTTACTGATATCAATATGCCAAAGATGAGCGGCTTGGAGTTTTTGGAGGTACTTGAAAAGAATCGGGTTAAAATACCTATTCTTCTTGTATCATCACTTGCAAAAGAAGGTGCAAAGGAGACTGTAAGAGGTCTTGAACTTGGTGCATTTGACTTTGTAACAAAGCCAACTTCAATGGCTGAAACAAGATCTAATAATTTTAAGGATGAAGTTTTAAAGAAATTATGTTATGCGGTTAAGGTTAAGGTTGATACGATTATTCGTTCCTCATCTCCAATGAATCCTAAGGTTGCTAATGCTTCAAGAAGACCGCATAAGAAAACACCTATAACTGAGAAGAAGCTTGTTGTAATTGTTTCTTCTACAGGTGGTCCAAGAGCTTTACAATCAGTAATTACTCTTTTACCTAAATCATTGCCATGCCCTGTACTTCTTGTACAGCATATGCCTGAAGGATTTACTGAATCTTTGGCACAAAGACTTGATCAGTTAAGTCCTATAAATGTTAAGGAAGCTTCAGATGGTGATGTTTTACAAAAGGGAACTGTTTATATCGCAAAAGGTGGCTCACAGATGCGTTTGAAAAAAACAGGTCAGCTTTACACATTAAGTGTTGACAAGAATGAACCGGCAAGAGCAGGTTTAAAGCCTTGTGGTGACATACTTCTTGAATCACTTGTGGAGACTGATTTTGCAGAATATATCTGTGTCGTATTAACCGGTATGGGTGGAGATGGTACACTTGGAATATTAAAGCTTTGTGATTGCAAAAATGTTTGTGTTTTGGCACAGGATGAAAAAACTTCGACAGTATATGGAATGCCAAGAGTTGTATATGAGGCAGGACTTACTAATGAGGTTTTACCATTAGGAGAAATAACATCAGCGATAATAAAGTACGTGGAGGGAAAATAGTATGGATGTTAGTCAATATCTGGAAATCTTTATTGAAGAAACAAAAGAGCATCTTCAGGTTCTTAATGAACAGCTTTTAGTTCTTGAGAAAGAGCCGGAAAATGAAGACACTATTAATGAAATCTTCAGAGCTGCTCATTCATTAAAAGGTATGGCCGGAACAATGGGTTATAAGCGCATGCAGCGTCTTACTCATGATATGGAAAATGTATTTTCTGAAATCCGTTCAAACAAAATGAAAGTTGTCCCTAAACTTGTTGACGTTCTTTTCAAGGGGCTTGATGCTCTTGAAGGTTATTTGGATGCAATTTTGGATTCAGGTAATGAAGGTGAAAATGATAATGAAGATATTATTAATGACCTTAACCAGATTCTTGAAGAAGGATTAAATGGTGGTGCACCTAAGAAGGAAGAAGCTAAGACAGAAGAAGTTAAGACTGAGGCTGTAAAGACTGAAGGTGCCCAGGCATCAGCATGTGCAGTTGCTACTGAGGAAAAGAAGGAAGTAAGCTATGAACTTAAAGGACTTACTTTTGCTGAACATGAAAACAAAGCTATTGCTAAGGCTAAAGCTGAAAAGTTTAATGTTTTCCAGGCTACTGTATATATTCAGGATAGTTGTATTTTAAAATCAGCAAGAGCTTTCCTTGTATTTAAATCATTAGAAGAAGCAGGTACTGTTATTAAGTCTGAGCCTTCTACACAGGATATTGAAGATGAAAAATTTGATCTTCAGTTTTCACTTGCTATAATTACAAAGGAATCAATGGAACAGATTCAGAAACGTATTTTGAATGTTTCTGAAATTGCTGAATGTGTAATTGGTGAGGTTGCTACTCCTGAAGTTGCAGTAGAAGACAATAGTCAGCAGACTGTAACAAAAGAAAATGTAAAAGAAGAAAATAATTCACAGGCAAATAAGCCTTCGAGTCAGGCTGCTTCAAAGCCTGTTGTTAACCGATCTGTAAGAGTTGATATTGAAAAACTTGATGATCTTATGAATCTCGTTTCTGAGCTTATTATTGCAAAGAATGGATTAGTTTCAATAAATAGTAACAAAGATCATAAAGAAAACCAGTCTGGCTTTAATGAGCAGATTGAATACATTGAGCAGATTACAACAAGCCTTCATCAGTCAGTTATGAAGGTTCGAATGGTTCCTATTGAAAGTGTAGTAAACAGATTCCCGAGACTTATCAGAGATTTAAGTAAGAAACTTGATAAGAAGATGGAATTATATATGAGCGGTGAAGAGACAGAGCTTGACCGTACAGTTATTGATGAAATCGGTGATCCTTTGATGCATCTTTTAAGAAATGCAGCTGATCATGGACTTGAATCAAATGAAGAAAGAGTTCGACTTGGCAAGCCTGAAACAGGTTCTATATTCCTTAATGCTTTCCAGGAAGGAAATAATGTAGTAATTGAAGTTAAGGATGATGGTGCCGGAATCAATGTTGAAAAGGTAAGAAATAAAGCAATAGAAAAGGGTACCATAACCAAGGAACAGGCTGAAACAATGAGCGATAGTGATATTATTGATTTGTTGTTCAGACCTAGTTTCTCTACTGCTGAAAAGATTTCAGATGTTTCAGGCAGAGGTGTTGGTCTTGATGTTGTTAAGACAAAGATTGAAAGTTTGGGTGGTGATATTGAAGTTGAGACTGCTTTAGGACAGGGAACCAGCTTTATTATCAGACTTCCTCTTACTCTTGCAATCATTCAGGCTTTGATGGTTGAGCTTGGAACAGAAAAGTATGCAATTCCACTTGGAAATATTAATACAATTGAAGATATTCCTAAGTCTGATATTAAATATGTTCAGTCAAGAGAATGCATACATTTAAGAGGTTCAGTAATTCCTCTCGTAAGACTTTGCGATGTTCTTGACATTGAAAGAGAAGAAAACGAAGAGAATCTTACTGTTGTAATTGTATCTAAGGGTGATAAGCAGGCCGGATTAGTAGTAGATAATCTTATTGGACAGCAGGAAATCGTTATTAAGTCAATTGGTAAGTACATCAATAATGTTAAGATGATTTCAGGTGCTACAATTCTTGGTGACGGTGAAGTTGCATTAATCCTTGATGTCAACACTTTAGTTTAATCAAAGGAGGAAGGTAGACTATGAACGAGAACAATGAAACAAAAGATACAAAGCAGTATATAGTTGTTAAACTCCAGAATGAATTTTATGCAATAGATATTAAGTATATTAATAATATCGTAAAGATGCAGAGAATTACCAGAGTTCCAAAAGCACAGAAATATTTTAAGGGAGTTATTAACTTAAGAGGTGAAATTATCCCTGTAATGAGCTTGAGAATTCGTTTTGATCTCGAAGCTGATGAATTTACAAATAAATCAAGAATTCTTATTATCAAGCCTGATAACCAGGGTGTATTTGGTATTATTGTTGATGAAGTTAAGGAAGTAGTAAATATTTCTGATGAGGAAATCGATAAGGTAAGCTACGATGGCAATGTTGATGAAAAGGTACAGTTTATCACAGGTGTAGGACGTCTTGGAGATAATCTTGTATCTATCATGAATATTGTAGGTGTTATTACTGACAAAGATAAAGACAAGGAATAATTAATAAGGATAGTCGAATATGTCAAACGATAAAGTTGAATTTACTCAAATGGATGCCATGCACTATGATGTTTTAAGGGAAATATGTAACATTGGTGCTGGCAATGCTACAACTGCATTGGCGAAGATGCTTAATGTTAAGGTAGATATGCAGGTTCCAAAGGTTGATTTGGTTGATTTTAAGAACTTAGCTGATGTAGTTGGTGGTGCTGAAACTGTGGATGTCGGAATTTTAC
The DNA here is from genome assembly GCA_024403335.1 of Lachnospiraceae bacterium. Classification (GTDB taxonomy): domain Bacteria; phylum Bacillota; class Clostridia; order Lachnospirales; family Lachnospiraceae; genus JAKSSA01. The sequence continues at coordinate 7,857 of JAKSSA010000045.1, read as the reverse complement.
TTATGCTTGAAGGCAATGTTGAAGGCATGATGATGTTCATTCTCGAAAAAGATACAGCACAGAAGATGGTAAGAATGCTTATGGGAATGCCGCTTGATGATTTGGGCGAATTCTCTGAGATGGAACTTTCTGCTTTACAGGAAGTAGGAAACATTATTACAGGTGCTTATCTTTCTGCTCTTTCAGATTTGACAAAAATGTATATAAATGCCTCTATTCCCTATTTGGCTATTGATATGGTTGGCGCTATATTGTCTGTTCCTGCAATCGAATTTGGAAAGATTGGAGACAAAGCGTTATTAATTCAGACAGAGTTTGGTGAAAAGGATACAAATGTAAATGGATATTTTATTTTGATTCCGACACCGGATTCTTATGATACTATTTTCAAATCACTTGGTTTATTATAGGGGTAAAAATGGGCGAGTTAATCAAAGTCGGTATGGCGGATGCCAATATATGCCTGCCTCCTGACAGAATTACGACGTTGGGACTTGGTTCATGTATTGGTGTAGTCATATATGACCCGATAAAAAAGGTATCCGGAATGGTTCATATTATGCTTCCGGATAGTACAAAAATACAGAATAAGGAAAACCGGGCAAAATTTGCTGATACAGGTATTGAGGATTTACTTGCGAATATATTAGCTAAAGGTGCGATTAAGCGAAACCTTGTGGCTAAGATTGCTGGGGGAGCGCAGATGTTCGCATTCAGTACAAATAATGATATGCTTAAAATCGGTGCAAGAAATGCTGAAGCTTGTAAAAGTGTTTTGGCAAAATTCGGAATTCCGATTATAGCTGAAGATACCGGAGCTAACTTTGGACGTACAATAGAATTTGATCCTGAAACAGGTCAATTGCTTGTAAGGTGCGTTGGTAAAAATACTTACTATATTTAGGGGATTAATATGAAAGCTATTAAGGGAAGAAATATTGTTCCCCTTTTGGTGTTGTTATCTGGGTTGATAACATTGATTTCATGCATGGCAAGGCAGGTGGAATTACTTAAAACACTTGTAACTGTCATAATTGTAATGGTAATCTTTTTCGTTATTTCTCTGATTGCAAGAAAAGTTTTTCAGGTTGTTGATGATAAAGCAGAAGAAAAAATAAGACTTATAGAGCAGCAAAAGAAAGAGGAAGAAATTCGAATTCAGGAAGAAAGAGAACGCCAAGAGGACGAAAGAGTCAGAAAAGAAAAAGAAGAAAAGAAGAAATTTATTAATGAAATAAAATATAACGAAGAATAACCCATGGAGGGATTATGAGTCCGGATGAAAGAACTAAGCTTTGGGAGACTTATTCTAAAAAGCCAACATTAGAGCTTAGAGAACAATTGATTAATGAGTATATTCCGCTTGTTAAGATAGTTGCAGGTCGTCTTATGATTTATTTTGGTAACAAAATTGAATTTGACGAGCTTGTAAGCTGCGGTTGTTTTGGGTTGCTTGATGCTTTTGATAAATTCAAATATGAAAAAGGGGTTAAGTTTGAAACCTATGCTTCTTTACGTATTCGTGGTGCTATAATTGATGAAGTAAGAAAATATGACCCACTTTCAAGAGGCGCAAGGCAGAAACAAAAACAGCTGGATCAGGCATATAGAGATTTGGAAACTCAGTTTGGAAGAACTCCTAAAGAGGAGGAGGTTGCTGCATATTTAGGTATCACAACAGATGAACTTTACGATTTGATGCAGATATCTAATGCATCGAATATTATTTCTTTAGACGATTTTGTTGAGGATAATGGTGATGTTGGCTTTAATGATATAGAAGATACTTCGGGTTATCAGAATCCTGAAAACGGAATCGTGATGGAAGAAAGAAAAGCCGCTATTATAAAGGCTTTGGATGAGCTGACAGATAATGAAAAGAAGGTTATTACTTTATATTATTATGAAGAAATGACACTTAAAGAAATTGCTTTGGTAATGGAAGTTTCAGAGTCAAGAGTTTCACAGCTTCATTCAAGAGCAATTCAGAAATTAAAAGTAGTATTAGGCAAGAATATAGAATTATTTTTCTAAATAATTTGTATATATAAAAGGGGTTATAATGACTAAGAACGCATATTTTCAATTATCGCTTAGGTCAGATGGGGTATATCTGACACTATATCCTGCTAAAGATGGGGGATCAAGCAGGTTTATATATTCAGAAATGGATTCATACTTAACACAGTATTGTAAGGGAAATTATGAAAAAATACTTGTTCAGGATGCAATAGGAAAATTAAAGAATAATTCTGTTGAGATTAAAATTTCATCGGCTGTAATTCCTCCAATTGATGAATATATGAAGGTTAGAATTGCTGATGACAGACTTTCAGCTCAAGTTTATTTTTATCCTCCGTCAAATGGTGGAAAAGAATTGGATAAAACTGCGATAATAAATGATTTGGTACACAATGGAATTAAGTATGGTGTTAAGCAGGATGTAATAGACAAATTTTTAGAAGATCGTTGTTATAATGAAAAAATATTGATAGCAGAGGCTACAAAGCCTGTTGAAGGAAAAGATGCAAAGATAGTTTATCATTTTGAGACAAGTCTTTCAGCAAGGCCTAAAAAGTTAGAAGATGGTAGCGTAGATTTTCATAGTTTGGAAAATATTGCACGGATTCATGCAGGAGATTTGTTAGCAGAACTTTTTCCTGCTGTTCAGGGTAAACCGGGAATTGATGTATGCGGTGGCGTAATAAAGCCGCAAAAGGTTGCTAATAAGATTTTAAAACGAAACCAGAATATAAAAATGTCTGATGATGGTCTGAAGATTTATTCTGAAGTAAACGGACATGCTATACTGGTTGATGATGCCGTTTTCGTTTCAAATACTTATGACGTACCTGCGAATGTTGATAATTCAACAGGTGACATTTCTTATGACGGAGATGTTCATGTTAATGGTAATGTTTTAACAGGCTTTAAGATTCAGGCAAGAGGAAATGTAACTGTAGATGGTGTTGTAGAAGGTGCTACAATTGTTGCAGGCGGAAATATTGTTCTTAAACGAGGAATTCAGGGAATGTCTCGTGGTGTGTTGAAATCCGGTGGTTCAATAATAACCAAGTTCATCGAAAACGCTTCTGTTTTTTGTGGAGCAGATATTACTACTGAATCAATTATGCATAGCAAAGTTAATGCAAGAGGAAGTATATTCGTCGATGGTAAGAAAGGCTTTATTTCAGGCGGAGAAATATATTCAGGTGGAGATATCACTGCTAAAACCATTGGCTCTCAGATGGGAACAAGTACAAGAATAGAGATTTTGAATAACCCTGAGGCTATCGAGGAATATAGAGCTTTAGATACTGAATATAACAAGATTATGGAAGAACAAAGTAAGATGAATTCAAATCTTGTCGGATTAGTAAAAAGAGTTAAGCTCGGTGAAAAACTTCCTGTTGACAAATTACTTTATATTAAAGAATGTAATGCAAAAAAAGCAGAGTTTGAAAAAAGAATAGATTTTATTGAAGTAAGAACCAAAGAATTAAGAGAATTGATTGAAAATGCTGTTGTAGGTACGGTTAAAGTTCAAGGAACTGTATATCCGGGAGTTCATATCATAATTTCAAATATTCAGTATTTCGTTAAACAGCAGCTTGTATATTGTAAGTTTGTAAAGGATAACGCTGATATAAAACTTGAAGGTCTGTAAGAATTCTTTTCATATTTATACGGAGGATAGTTATGGCAATTACCCCTATAGAAAAAATATCCATTCCAACAAAGTCACAGGAGGCATCATATCAAAAGACGAGCCAGGCATTAAGAAATGAGTCTGCAACTCATAATATTAATGCAGCTGTTCAGACTAAGTTTACAAAAAAGGCTGAAAGAACAGAAACAAAGGAAGATATAGGAAAAGAGAGTAATCACTTCGATGCTAAAGATGAAGGCCGAAATCAGTACGAGAGTCAGCAGGAAGAAAAGAGAAGAAAAGAAGAAAAAGCCAGAAACGATGAAGAAACAAGACGTAAAGCAATGGGAAGTCGTTTCAATGTAACAATATAGAGGTATTTAATATGGGTGGTCCGGAGATAGCTTTACTGATAGTTGGAGTTTTATTGGTATTGGCGAGCATTTTTTTAGTAAAGAAGAAAGACAATGAAGGAACAGTTGATGTTGATATAGATAAAATTGTTGATGCTTCCGAAAAGAAAATTGATAAACTTATAAAGGAAAGACTTTCTGAGGTGACAGATGAGAAGGTGGTTGAGGCGGATGACAGCTTAAGCAAACTTTCTAATGAAAAATTGATGTCGATGAATGAGTTTTCAGAACAGGTTTTGCAAAAAATAGAAACCAATAATAGAGAAGTGGTTTTTATGTATGATTTGCTTAACAAAAAAGAGGAAGAACTTAAAAAGGAAATTTCGAGACTTGAAACTTTAGAAAAAAATATTGAGGCATTGATTGAAAAAGAAAAAAGTCTTAATCAGGAGCTTAAAGAACGTCAGGCTGAGATATCTTCTACAAGAGTAGAACGTGTAATAGTGCAGTCTTCACCAGTTGAAAAGAAGGTTGAGAAGAAGACTGAAAAGAAAGAAACAACAACAGTAAGCAAATCAAATCATCAGAAGGATTCAGATGCTATACGCCAGAAGGCAAGTCTTTTAAATGATGAAATAGAGCTTGAAGCTTTGCTTAATGGCGCAGTTTCACCTATGAATATTAACAATAATAAGAACGAAATGGTTATAAGTCTTTATAAAGAAGGGAAATCTATTAAGGATATTGCAAAACTTCTTGGTATGGGACAAGGCGAAGTTAAGTTGATGATTAATCTTCAGGAAAGAGTATAATGAAGCTAAAATATTATCTTTCAGGTCTTGGAGTTGGAATAATAGTTACATCATTGATTTTAATGATTATAAGTTCCATTACTCCTATAGATGATGAAGCAGCAATTAAAAGAGCAAAAGAATTAGGATATGTTGAGAGTACATCACAACATTATTTTAATGAGCTTAAAAACTCTTCAGGCATTGGCACTTCTGATAATGTCGAGGCTGGTTTATTGGATTCGAGTGATAAAAAGGAAGAGGATGGCAAAGTTTCAGATAATGATACTTTAGCGCATGATGATATTTCTGATAATAAAGAGGTTCCGGGAGGGACCTCTGTTCCTATTTTTACACCTATTCCTTCGACGACGTCAATTTCTTCTGAAAACAGCAATTTTAACAACACTACTTCTGAAAATAATATCTTAGTCACACCTGTACTTGTTCCTGATATAACTGTTGCTTTAACACCTGCGGTAACACTTACAGTTACACCTAAAGTAACACCGATATCAACTCCTAAACTAACACCTAAAGTAACACCAATATCAACTCCTAAGCCAACACCAAAAGTAACACCAATAGCGGATATTTCACCTTCTATAGCACCTTCTATAACTCCTGCAATAACAATTGAACAAAAAGATAGTTTAGAAGATATTACTGAAAAAAATGAAAACGAAACAGATGTTAAAGAACCGGTAGAAGGAATTGATTATCAGGTACTTATAGTGACTAAAGGAACGGGTGCTGCTTCTGTATGTGAGGAACTTTACAGACTTGGGTTAATAGATGATTCGAAGAAATTTTTACAGTATCTTAAAGAGAATGGATACACAAGGTATATTCAGGTATGTCATATGCGAGTTCCGTTTGGTATGACATACGAAGAATTAGCCAAAAAGATTACGAACTATAAAAAATAAACTTGCTTTATTTTTCATGGTATAGTATAATATTCGACGGCTTTCAATCAGCACGCAATAAACTACCTGTAAGTGCCTTAAATAAAAAGGTTAGCAGAGATTATTATTGCGGAAGAAAAAACTTAAATGGAGGAAAAAAAGATGGAAGTTATCAGTATGAAACAGTTGCTGGAAGCAGGCGTTCATTTCGGACACCAGACAAAGAGATGGAATCCTAAGATGGCTGAGTACATTTATACTCAGAGAAATGGTATCCATATCATTAACCTTGAAAAGAGCGTAGGTAAGGTTAATGAAGCTTACACAGCAATGAAGGAAATCGCTGCAGACGGTGGACAGATTCTTTTCGTAGGAACAAAGAAGCAGGCTCAGGATGCTATTCGTTCAGAAGCAGAGCGTTGTGGTATGTTCTATGTTAACCAGAGATGGTTAGGTGGTATGTTGACAAACTTCAAGACCATCAATACAAGAATTAATCGTCTTAAAGAAATCGAAAGAATGCAGGAAGATGGAACATTTGATCTTCTTCCCAAGAAGGAAGTTATCTTACTTAAGAAGGAACTTGAGAAGCTTGAACTTAACCTTGGTGGTATTAAGAACATGAAGAAAGTTCCTGACGCTATTTTTGTAGTAGATCCTAAGAAGGAAAAGATTTGTATTCAGGAAGCTCAGTCACTTGGTATTAAGCTTATTGGTATTGCAGATACAAACTGCGATCCTGAAGAACTTGATCATGTTATTCCTGGAAATGATGATGCTATTCGTGCAATTAAGCTTATTGTTGCAAAGATGGCAGATGCAGTTATCGAAGCTAATCAGGGTGAAGTTTTTGTTGACAATGCAGAAGAAGCTCCTGTTGCAGGTGAAGTAGAAGAAATCGTAGCTGAAATGAACAAGGAAAACTAATAGGAGGATACTATGGCTATTACAGCTCAGGCAGTTAAAGAGTTAAGAGAATTATCTGGTGCCGGAATGATGGATTGCAAGAAGGCACTTACAGAAACTAACGGTGATATGGATGCGGCTTTTGAGTATTTGAGAAAGAGCGGTATTGCCAAGGCTGAAAAGAAGGCTGCAAGAATTGCTGCTGAAGGTATTTGTCGCGTAGCAAAGGAAGGAGACAACAAAGCTGTTGTTGTTGAAGTTAACTCTGAAACAGACTTCGTTGCTAAGAATGAACTTTTCCAGAACTATGTTCAGGAAGTTGCTAATCAGGCACTTGTTACAAAGGCTTGTGATGCAGAAGGTATGTTAGAAGATGCTTGGCTTGCAGATACAACTAAGACTGTTAAGGATGTTTTAGTAGAAAAGACTTCTACAATCGGAGAAAAGCTTTCTATTAGAAGATTTGCTAAGGTTGAAGGTGATTGCGTTACCTCTTATATCCATGGTGGCGGAAAGATTGGCGTTCTTGTTGTAGGTAATGGTGCAGGTACAGATGATTCTGTTAAGGAATGTCTTGCTAACATTGCAATGCAGGTTGCAGCTATGAAGCCTAAGTATATCAGCAAAAATGATATTTCAGCAGATGAACTTGCAAAGATTAGAGAAATCACAATTGATAGTTCAGTAAATGAACCTTTCACACTTCCTAAGCCTCTTCTTCAGAAGCTTTTCAACAGAGCAGTTGGCGAGAAGAAGTGGAATGATGCTGATATCGCTGCATATGAAGAAAACAAGAATAATAAATTCCTTGTAAACTTCCTTTCAGATGAAGCTAAGGCAACATTGATTGCACTTGCAAATGAAGAAAAGGAAAGCATCGTTGCTGACAAGATTTTCGCTGGTCTTGTAGACGGTCGTGTATCTAAGCAGTTAAAGGAAATCGTTCTTCTTGATCAGGCTTATGTAAAGGCAGAAGATGGAAAGCAGACAGTAGAAAATTATGTTGCTTCTGTTTCTAAGTCACTTAAGATTGCTAATTTCGTTCGTTTCGAAGTTGGTGAAGGTATGGAAAAGAAGAGTGAAAACTTTGCTGAAGAAGTTGCAAAGCAGATGGGAATGTAATTTATTCTTTACATTTAAATAGCTATTTTAAAGAACCTCGAATATTTTGGGGTTCTTTTTTTGTTTTAGTATATTTGCACTATAGGTTGTATTTGTACTAAAAATATCTATCTTTTTTTTATCATTTG
>JAKSSA010000044.1 GCA_024403335.1 Lachnospiraceae bacterium | reverse complement strand
GGGATCATAGCTCAGCTGGGAGAGCATCTGCCTTACAAGCAGAGGGTCATAGGTTCGAGTCCTATTGGTCCCATTATGCGGGTATGGTGGAATGGCAGACACAAGAGACTTAAAATCTCTCGGGGGCAACCTCGTGCCGGTTCAAGTCCGGCTACCCGCATTTTTTATTTCCAGAATGTCTCTTCCGAGGCATTTTTTTTTTATTTATAATCGAATTTCTAATAGAATTTTCGGTAGAATCTGACATGATATATCCTGTTATATTTTTGGAATTTTTATAAGTATTTTACTGTTTATTTATTCTGTTTTTTTGTATACAAAGAGACATTTTTGCTTGACAATGGATATCATTACCTATATAATAGCAAAATCAGATAAGTGAATCGGTTATTTACATTCATGCAACCGGTTATTAAGAGGAAATTGAGATATTATTTCCTTTACTTTAGCCTCATTATTTTACCGCATTAAAGTGTTAAACTTTCAGTGATATGGCGTGAATGTGTATGAGAGAGGAACTAAGAAAAAGGAGGAGTGCAAAATGAGAAAAAGCACAAAGAAAGCATTATCTTTACTTCTCGTATTAGCTATGGTATTTGCTATGGCAGCATGCGGTGAAGACAAGACTGATGTTAAACCCACTAGTACACCTTCTAACACTGGTAGCGAAACAACTACTACAAAGGATGATACTAGTAAGAATGAAACAACCAATACAGATCAGGGAACAACAGACGAACCTGACAAATTGGTTATCGAGACATTCGAAGGTGATTATGTATTCAAGGATTCAGTTTCTACTTTAGCTACAAACTGGAACCCTCATACATATGAGACTTCAGATGACTCTTATCCCGCAGACTTCATCAGATCAGGTTTATATACCTTCATCTTTAATGATGAACTTAACCCTGTAGAAGGCAAAGATCCTTACACAGGTTACAAGATTATACCTGAAATGGCTGCAAGTATGCCTGTTGACGTAACTGCTAAGGTTAGAGCAGCTCATCCTGAATTTAACATCCCTGCAGATGTAGAATCAGGTTATGCTTATGAAATCGAATTGAACAAGCTTTGTACTTGGGAAGATGGTACAGCTATTAACGCTGATACATATATCTACTCATTAAAGAAGCTTCTTGATCCTGAACTCAAGAACTATCGTGCATCTGACTACATGGATGGCGATCTTGAATTTGCTAATGCAAAGAATTACTACTATCAGGGCACAATAAATTACATGGACAACGGTGTTAACAATAAGTTATCAAAGGCTGACCTTGTAAAGAATGCTGATGGTACATATTCAACCGAAGATGGCGATCCTATGTATATCGGTCTTGATTTCGCTCTTAACTGGACAGGTGGCGATTCATTGAAGGATTATGTTGAAACTTATGGTACAGGTTACTTTGATGTAACTACCTGGCCTGAATTAGCTGCATTAATCGATGAAAACGGTTTAGTAGCTCTTACAGATGAATCTTATGCTTTATTCCTTCCTGTAGTTACAGGTAACCCTGCTTGGGGCGAAACAGAAGATGATGCATTCAACTATTTCGTTCAGAAGCATGAATATGTTGCAAATTATGACTTCGCTAATGTAGGTATTATCAAGAATGACGATTACAAGATTACTCTTGTTTTTGGTAAGTCATTAGCAGGTTTCTATTTACTTTACAACTTATCAGGTAACTGGATTGTTTACCAGCCTTACTATGATAAGTGCTTAACAAAGCTTGAAGGTACTGATGCTTGGACAAGTACTTATAACACAAGCGTTGCTACAACAATGTCTTATGGACCTTACAAGATGACTGATTATCAGACAGACAAGTCTATGAGATTTGAAAGAAACACAAATTGGTGGGGCTACACAGATAATAAGCACATCTATAAGGATCCTGAAGATGGACTTATCTATCCTATGTATCAGACCACAGCTGTTGACTGCCAGGTTGTTGCAGAAGCAGCTACAAGAAAGCTTATGTTCTTAAAGGGACAGTTAATGGGTTATGGTCTCCAGTCAGACGACTTCGCTGAATACAGAGACAGTGAATATACCTATGTTACACCTGATGAAACAATTTACTTCTTCATCTTCAATGGTTACATGGATGCAATTAAGTCTCGTGAAGCAGCTGATGATTTCGATCAGACAAAGTTTGACCTTGAAACAATTACTCTTACATCATTCCGTCAGGCTGTTGCAGTAACCTATGATAAGGAAGCATTATGTACAGCAGTTTCACCTGCAAGATCAGGCGGTTACGGCTTGATTGGTAACAACTACATCTATCATCCTGAAACCGGTGCTAAGTACCGCGATACAGATCAGGCTAAGCAGGCTCTTTGCGATTTCTACTCAGTAGATGTAAGCAAGTTCAAGAGTCTTGATGATGCAGTTGCTTCTATTACAGGTTATGACGAAGTAGCAGCTAAGGCACTTTACAAGAAGGCATTTGACGAAGCTTTGGCAGCTGGTTATATTACAGATAATGATGGCGATGGCGTTTCAGATCAGGCTATTGAAATTATCTATTCATCATCAGCAACATCAGCATTCATTCAGAAGACACTTGATTACCTTAACAAGAAGATGAATGAAGTTACTGCAGGAACTCCTTTCGCAGGAAAGATTTCATTTAAGGAATCAGCTCCTCTTGGAAATGCATGGTCAACAAACCTTAAGAATGGTCTTACAGATACAGTTCTTGGTGGATGGTCAGGTTCTGCTTTGAATCCTTATTCATTAACAGACCTTTACACCAATCCTTCTAAGCAGTATGATGCTAAGTGGTTTGATGCTTCATCTATTAAGATGGAATATGATGGTGTAACCATGACATTGAAGCAGTGGTCAGATGCATTGAATGGTACAGAAGTAGTTGTTGACGGTAAGGGCTACAACTATGGCGATGGCCATGCAAGTGTTGATAAGAGACTTGATATTCTTTCAAAGATTGAGTACAACGTACTTATGACATATGACTACATTCCTATGCTTCAGAATGCAGGTATGAGCTTGCTTTCACAGCAGGTATACTACGTAATCGAAGAATACAATGTAATTCTTGGTCGTGGTGGTATCACATACATGAAGTACAACTATGATGAAAAGGCTTGGGCTGATTACATCGCTTCTCAGGGTGGCGAACTTAGCTACTAATTCTGGGACTGCAATAAGCGTAATTGCATTATTGTGATTTTTGACCCGTGGAGGGGAAAACCCTTCCACGGGTTTAAGTGTGAAAAAGGAAATTTCGGACATTATGGGGTAAATTGGGGTAATTCCAATGTGTGTCTGAAACTGGAGGATTTATGTTTAGATATAGTTTGAGACGTATAGGGCTCATGCTTATTAATCTTTTGATTATTACATACATGTGCTTTGCGTTAATCAGAATGCTTCCGCCACCGGAACTTCCACAGGGTGACCCGCATACCACTGTTATTATGGAAAGACGTGAAGCAATGGGATATAATAAGCCTATCCCTGTTCAGTTTGGTTTATTTTTAAATGGAATTTTTACTCGAGGAGACTGGGGTATTAGCGATAAACTTTATTTTGGTCAGGATGTAGCAACAATTTTCACATCAAAACTTCCTGCATCAATGATTGTTAATCTTTATTCAATTATTTGGACAATTCCCGTAGGTATTGCACTTGGTATCTGGGCTGCTTTAAAGAAAAACACCTGGATTGACCATACAATTTCAACCTTAACAATGGTTGTTATTTCAGTGCCTTCCTTCGTTTATGCATTTTTGATTCAGTATGTACTCTGCTACAAATTAGGCTGGTTTCCATTTCTTATGAAGGGTGGCAGTGACTATTTTTCGTGGGAAATGTTTAAGAGTATGGTGCCTGCGGTACTTTCTCTTTCATTTGGTGTAATAGCAGGTTTCACCCGTGTTACACGTGCAGAGTTAACTGAAGTATTGACAAGTGAATTTATGCTTTTGGCAAGAACCAAAGGTTTGACAAGACGCCAGGCTACAATCCGCCATGCGTTTAAAAACTGTATGGTTGTTATTGTGCCAAGTATTTTTGGTGAATTTATTAGTATTCTCAGTGGTTCTTTCATTATTGAGCGTATTTTCTCAATTCCAGGTGTCGGACAGCTTTATTTGAATGCCATCAATGGACCTGATTATCCTATCTTCATGATGGATACTGTATTTTATACAACCATTGGTTTGGCAGCCGGAATTGTAGTTGATATAAGTTATGGTTTTATTGATCCTCGAATCCGTATGGGCTCGAAAAAGTAGGGAGGAAGACAGATGGATAAGTATTATGAACGTATTCCTCAGGAAATGTTTGAGTTTGCCCAGCTGGATTCTGAAATCCATGATGAGAAATTCAAGACAAAAGCCAGAGGTTTCTTTGCAGATGCAATGCTTCGTTTTAAGAAGAATAAGTCATCTGTTGTTGCTGCGTATATTATCGGATTTTTGATTTTATTCGCAATTGTTTCTCCATTAATTTCGGAGAATGTTTTTCATTATACAATTGAAGACAAGGATAATGTTTATATTAATGCTGCACCTTATATCCCTTCAATTGCCGCTAAGGAGTGGGGAATATGGGATGGCTCAATGACTATGAACAGCCAGAGTCAGCTTCAGCTTGATATGCTTTATGCTATCGGACAGGAAACCGGATTAAATCCTGTTATTGGTGAACCTGTTGCAACTGAGCGTGAAGAAATGTATCGTGGTAAACCAAGAAAAGTTTACTCATATGCGGTTAAAGTTAATACCTACTATAAAGTTGGTGTTAAAAATATGGTTATGTCATACAGTGAATTTGAAAATATTCAGAAATGGCAGAACGAGACAGGTGTGCAGGTTATTTTCCCTGCTGTAGATAAGAGAGATATTTATCCAAGCAAGATTAAAGACCTTTCAAGCATTGCTGATAACCCGAATATCTGGTATCAGTGTACTGATAATAAAAACACACCTAAGACAGACAGCAACGGAAATTTAGTTCCGGCATATTGTACTGATAAAGAAAAAGAGGGTGCTCCTTATAACAGTATCCGAATTGAAGGTGATAATGGCGATTATATTTATTCTATTGCCAAGTCAGGTTCTGTATTAGTTCGCGTTTGCTATTATAACTATTTCTGGTATACACATGACAGCGAGCCGAATTTCATATTAGGTACGGATACATATGGACGTGATTTGTTCTGTGCAATCGGTAAAGGTGCAAGATTCTCACTTATATTCGCTTTGTTTGTTTCTATTATTAACTTGAGTATTGGTGCATTTGCCGGTGCATATCAGGGCTACTACGGCGGATGGGTTGACCTTATTTGCCAAAGATTGATGGAAATTTTAAGTGGTATGCCATTTATCGTTGTAACAACACTTTTCCAGCTTTATATGGCAGCAAAGGTAGGCGTTGTTGGCGCATTCCTGTTTGCGTTTGTTCTTACAGGCTGGATAGGAATGGCTAACTTGACAAGAAAGCAATTTTATCGTTTCAAAGGTCAGGAATATGTTTTAGCAGCGAGAACACTTGGTGCTTCTGACAAGAGAATTATGTTTAAGCATATTTTCCCTAATGCTTTGGGTACAATTATTACAAGCTGTGCGCTTGTAATTCCAGGTGTTATCAGTTCAGAAACTTCATTGACATATCTTGGTATTGTTGACCTTTCTAAGTTTTCAGGTACAAGTATCGGTGAATTGATGAAGAACGGACAGCAGACAATGACAACATCACCTCATGCGATGTTGTATCCGTCAATTTTCTTCTCATTGTTAATGATTTCATTTAACTTATTCGGTAACGGATTAAGAGATGCATTCAATCCATCAACAAGAGGAACGGAGGACTAATATGGAAAAGAAACTTCAAGTAAAGGATCTTACCGTATCTTTCCGTACTCAGGACGGTAAGGTGCAGGCAGTAAGAGGAATTAATTTTGATTTAAATAAAGGTGAAACTCTTGCTATCGTAGGTGAATCAGGCTCAGGTAAGTCAGTAACTTCTAAAGCTATTCTTGGTATTCTTGCAGGAAATGCTATTATTGACGGCGGTGAAATCATCTATGATGGTAAAGATTTGTTAAAGATTACAGAAGATGAGTTCCATGAAATTCGTGGTGATAAGATTGCCATGATTTTCCAGGATCCTATGTCAAGCTTGAATCCTATTATTAAAATCGGACGTCAGCTTACAGAAGCTATGATTTTGAATGGTAAAGCTCGTCAGAAGGAATCAAGAAAACGTTTTAATTCAACTTTGAAGCTGTTACAGGGAAATATGGTTGAAGCAGTTGCAAAGGGTAATCCTGTGAAGGCGGCAGAAATTAAGCGTAAATGTGCTGATTTTGATAAGTTTGAGTACAAACATTTAAGTTTGGAATCAGATTTTAATGATGCACATGAAGCTGCAGCAGAAGCAGTATTCGATTTGGAACCTGTTTTGTTTGAAATCAGCAAAAATGCTTTAAAGGATGGAAAATACAGATTAAAGAGAATTTGTGCATTAGCTTTAAAGTCTGTTCATACCTATGTTGTTGATGCTGACAAGGATGCATTGGTTGCTGCTACAGAAACAGTTAAGGGAAATATTTCATATGCTGTAAAGTCAGGCGATTATAATGGTATTGTACCTTCTCTTGAAAGAATACAGGATATTCTTAACAGAGCATTGGCATTAACAGCTCCAAATTTCTTTGCAATGGGTTATTATATGACCTTTGCTAAAGAACCTTTACCTGTTATGCCTGTTGAGGAATTGAATAAGTTTTTGCGTAAATATCTTGATGATAATTTTATGCTTGAATTTATTGCCGATGCAAAGCAGGGACTTATGTATTCTGCAGATGTTGCATATACAGAAAAAGCAGAAGCTATTAAGTTCTTAAAAGAAAACAGAAAATTCTTCGAAGCAGAAAATCTTGATAAAAAAGACTGTATGAAAGCAGTTAAGGTTTTCAACAAGGAAGTAACAGAAGGTATTGACCGCATGGAAATTGTCAAGGACAGCTTGGCATATACATTCGGTACAGCCTTGGAAAACAGCATCAGAAAGTATTTCATGGCTAGTGTTAAGAATATTAAGGAACAGGAAAGATATGCTAAGCAGAAGGCTAAATATGATGCTTTGGTAGCAAAGCAGAAGACACCATCATCTGAAGTCATTCCTGCTTCTATTCTTGACTTAGAGCAGTTAAGAGCAAATATGCTTTATCAGATTGACAGACTTATTGCACATTATGAGAAGCGTATTGAAGAGAGAGCATCAAGAGATTATGATGCAGAGACAGTTGCTTTAATTGATTTCCTTAAGGAAAAAGCATCAGGCGTTGTTAACAAAGTAACAAAGCAGATGGCAAAGACAAAAGCAATTAAGCTTATGCAGGAAGTTGGTATCCCTGAACCAAGAAAGAGATATAATCAGTATCCTTTTGAGTTCTCAGGCGGTATGAGACAGCGTATCGTTATTGCAATTGCTTTGGCAGCAGATCCTGATATTCTTATTTGTGATGAGCCTACTACAGCCTTGGACGTTACAATCCAGTCACAGATTCTTGAACTTATTAATAAGTTTAAAGCAGACAGAAAGCTTACAGTAATTTTCATTACACATGACCTTGGTGTAGTAGCTAATATGGCTGACAGAGTAGCAGTTATGTATGCAGGTAAGATTGTTGAAATAGGTACAGCAAATGATGTATTCTATGATGCAGCACATCCTTACACATGGGCACTTCTTTCATCAATGCCTGACCTTGATACAAATGAAAAGCTTGATGCAATTCCCGGTACACCTCCGAATATGATTTATCCTCCGGTAGGTGATGCATTTGCAGCAAGAAATAAATATGCGATGAAGATTGACTTTGAAAAGCAGCCTCCTATGTTCAAGATTTCTGAAACACATTCAGCTGCGACCTGGTTGCTCCATCCGGATGCACCTAAGGTAGATAAGCCGAAGAGCATCACAGACAGAATTGCAAGAATGCAGGAAAGGAGAAACAAAGATGGAAGATAATAATGAAGTTTTGTTAAAAGTTGATCATCTTTGTCAGTATTTCCGCGTAGGCAGCTTTGAAACTAAGGCAGTAGATGATGTATCTTTTGATATTAAAAAAGGCGAAGTATTTGGTTTGGTAGGTGAATCAGGATGCGGTAAGACAACAACAGGCCGTACGATTATTCGTCTTTATAATCCTACAGGCGGTGATGTATTTTTTAAGGGAACCAGAATTGGTGCCGGCACAAGAAATTATGAAAACGCAATTAAGGATGCTAAAGCTTTATACAAAAAGAAAATAGAAGATACAAGCGACAATGCTGAAAAGGAAAAGCTTAAAGCAGAATTAAAAGCAATTGTTGATGAACAGAAACAGAAGATTAAAGAAGCAAAATATGATCAGAATAACTGTAACAAGGTTTATTCAAAGAAAATTGTTTCAGAAGTTAAAGCTAAGTACGAAGAATTAATCGCTAAGGAAAGCAATCCTGAAAAACTTGCACAGCTTAAGAAGGAATATAAGGCTGAGCTTTATAAGGCTAAAAACACCAAGCTTTCAACTCAGATTCAGATGATTTTCCAGGATCCTATAGCTTCACTTGATCCTCGTATGACTGTAAAAGAAATAATTGCTGAAGGTCTTGTAATTCAGGGCGAAAAGGACAGAAAGGTTATTGAAGAGAAAGTATATGAGATGCTTGAACTTGTAGGCTTGGTAAGAGAGCATGCAGCAAGATATCCTCATGAATTCTCAGGTGGTCAGAGACAGCGAATCGGTGTAGCAAGATCTATCATTATGAATCCTGATATGATTATTGCCGACGAACCTGTATCAGCTTTGGACGTATCAATTCAGGCTCAGGTAATTAACCTTTTGAATGAATTGCGTCACAAATTTGGCTTGACAATTCTTTTCGTTGCACATGACCTTTCAGTTGTTAAGTATTTCTCAGACAGAATTGGTGTTATGTACTTTGGTAAGATGGTTGAGCTTACAACTTCAGATGAATTGTTTGCACATCCTTTACATCCTTATACAAGATCACTTCTTTCTGCTATTCCTCTTCCGGATCCGGAATATGAGAAACAGCGTCAGAGAATTACTTATAATCCTTTAGCTGAACACGATTATACAGTAGATAAGCCTTCATTCCGCGAAGTTGCACCCGGACATTTTGTTCGTTGCAATAACGCTGAATTTGAGAAATATCAGAAAGAATTAGCTGAGTAATGGAAGAAAGAGAAGTTAGTAAGAAAACTCAAATAATTGGAATCATAGTACAAATTGCTGTTTTTATTGCAATACTTATATCTGTTAGTTTCCATTTTGAGATTTTTAACAAGGAGACATCGAAAGAAACTGTCGTAGCAATTGCAAATGCAGTGACAATACCAAGTGTTGTTTATCTTACGATTGGTGTTTTAAGCTTTACTTCAAGTAAAGGAAGCTTTGATTCATTAGGTTATATGTTTAGTAAGTTTGCACTCCACAATCTGATTCCAACCAGACAGAAAATGGAGAAGACAGAAAGCTTCTATGATTATACTGTCAGGAAAGCCGAGAAGAGAAAGGGCTGGCTTAAGTTCATGTTCTTCGTAGGCCTTGCAGGGCAGGTAATAGCACTGATATTATCTTTTATAAGTGATAAACTTTAAAACAAACCGCTCTCTTTTAGAGGGCGGTATTTTATTGAAAACATATTCCTGATTTGTTATAATATTCAAACCCGATTAATTTTATAGCGAATAGAAAGACTATAATAGATTTTGTTATTGATATTTATTTTATAAATATATTGTGATAAAGAGTTAATTATTTAAAGTTAGATAAAATGTGAGGAATGAGAAATGATAGAAAACATCAATGACACACTGTTTCATCTTCGTACAGAAAATACTTCCTATGTTTTTACCGTTTATGGTGACAGACTTTTACATCTTCATTATGGCAAGAAGATTGATTTATGTGAAAATGGCAGAAATGCATTACTTCAGAAATGGGCAAACATGAATGCCTGCAGTGTTGAAGTTGATGATGCAATGGGAAGATACTGTCCTGATGATGAAAAGGTTGAATATGCTGTTCAGGGAACAGGAGATATGCGCACTCCTGCTATCGCTTTACAATTTGCAGATGGAGGAACAACCTCTGAATTTATATATGAAAGTTATGAGATAATGCCATCTTCGGAAGCGAGGGCTTTACTTACAAAGAATTATTTACCTCATTCATATAATGAAAGCAATGATAATGCATTGGTTATTACTTTGAAGGAAAGAACAGAAAAGGTTTCTCTTAAGTTATTCTATTTCGTTTATCCTGAATGCGATGTTATTACCAGGTCTGCAATGCTTATAAATGAGGGCGATGCAAAGGTTATTATTAATAAAATGGATAGCTTTTGTCTTGATTTGGATGCAGATGTTATTAAGGTAACATCCTTTCATGGTGACTGGGCAAGAGAAATGGAAAAGTGCGATCTGATTATTTCAGGTGGTAAGTTTGTAAATGAATCAAGAACCGGAAACAGTTCGAATCATTCCAATCCTTTTGTTATGTATGCTGAGCCTAAAGCTACGGAAGAAGCAGGTGAAGTATATGCAACTAATCTTGTATATTCAGGAAACCATAGGGAAAGTGTTGAATTTGGAGGGCATGCAAAAGCCAGAATTTTAACCGGTATTAATCCGGACTTATTTAGCTGGGGATTAAATCCGGGCGAAGATTTTGTAAGTCCTGAAGCTGCAATTACTTTTTCAGATAAAGGTTACAGAGGAATTTCTCTTAACATGCATGAATTTGTCAGAGAGCATATTGTAAGAGGTAAATGGAAGAAAAAAGACAGGCCTATATTACTTAATTCATGGGAAGCCTGCTATTTTGGTATAAATGAGTCTAAACTTGTTAAGCTTGCCAAAGAAGCAAAGGACTGTGGAATGGAACTGTTTGTTACAGACGATGGATGGTTTGGAAACAGAGACAGTGATGACAAGGCGCTGGGTGACTGGTTTGACAACAGGGAAAAGCTTCCTAAAGGCGTTGGACATTTGTCTGAAAAGATAAAAGAACTTGGCTTGATGTTCGGCATATGGGTTGAGCCTGAAATGGTTAATGAAAATTCAGACCTTTACAGGGCACATCCTGACTGGGCTTTGAAAAATCCGAATAGAAGGCATTATGTTGCAAGAAATCAGATGATTCTCGACTTTACTAAAAAAGAAGTTCAGGAAAATATAATCGGACAGATGAAGGATTTGTTTGAAAGAAGCAGGTGCGATTACATAAAGTGGGACATGAACCGCCATTTTTCAGATTATTTCAGCGAGAATGTCGAGCCTGAGAAGATGGGTGAGACAGCACATGCATATATTCTTGGCGTATATCGAGTTATGGCAGAGCTTGTTAAGGCTTATCCTGATATTTTGTTTGAAGGCTGTGCATCCGGTGGTAACAGATTTGATTTAGGTATTTTATGTTATTTCCCTCAGATTTGGGCAAGTGATGATACGGATGCGGTTGCAAGAACGAGAATTCAGAACGGATACTCATATGGTTATCCTCAGAGTACATGGACAGCACATGTGTCAGCAGTTCCTAATCATCAGACATTAAGGGTAACGCCATTGGAAACAAGATTTGCGATGGCTTCAATGGGTGTTTTTGGTTATGAACTTAATCTTTGCGATTTATCTTCAGAAGAAAAGAATAAAATCAAAGAGCAGGTTGAATTTTACAAGAAATGGCGTCACATACTTCAATGGGGTGATTTTTACCGCCTTGGTGGAAAGGTTTTGGAGGAATCTTTTGAAAAATATTCAGGCGGTTTCCTTTCTGCAAAGCTTGATTCTACACTTACGAAAAACATTATCGTGTCAAAGGATAAAAAGAATGCAGTCGGATATATGGTAAACGGGTTGGTTAATCCCAATTATGCTCATACCTATTTCAGACTGGCAGGACTTGATGACGATAAGACATATTTTTTCAGGAACAGTGAAACTAAAGTAGATATTCGCTCGCTTGGTTCCTTGATTAATTACATAAGTCCGATTCATATTAAGCAGGAAGGAATTTTACATAATATAGTTGCTAAATTTA
Organism: Lachnospiraceae bacterium; assembly: GCA_024403335.1. Classification (GTDB taxonomy): domain Bacteria; phylum Bacillota; class Clostridia; order Lachnospirales; family Lachnospiraceae; genus JAKSSA01. Next base: position 4,030 of record JAKSSA010000044.1, on the reverse strand, counting down.
TGAAGCTTGATGGGGAAAAGGAACAGTATGTGGTTTCCGGAAGCTTATTAAATAATGCAGGAATTCAGCTTTCTCAGGCATATTGCGGTTCTGGATTTGCAGAAAATACAAGAAAATATGCGGATTTTGATTCAAGAATATATGAAATAACAGAGGTTGATGATAAATCTGCTGAAATTTGACAAGTATATGTGGGGATAATACAGATAATACAGATAATATAGATCATATAGATCATACAAATAATACAGATAATACAGATAATACAGATAATATAGATAGTAAAGGTATTGTAGATGTTGTAGATACTGTAGATGTTGTAGATATTGTAGATGTTGTAGGTATTGTTGGTATTATAGACATTATAGGAGGGGGTTATGTTTACTAAGACAAAACATGCAATTGGGGCGCTGGTAATCAGCATGGTAGTTTTGATTACCAGTATGGTTTTTGCAAATTTGATTCAGACAGATTATGGTAGGATTGATATAGTTACTGCTGCTTTTGATGTCGAGGATCCTGTTATTGGTGATTATCAGGTTACATATAAACTTTATATTCCAAAATATGCCAGTGAAAAAAATCCCATGCCGGCAGTATTATGTCTTCATGGTTATCAAAATGACAAGGAGACCTCAGCGGCTTTTGCTATGGAAATAGCCAGAAGAGGCATGGTGGCTTTAAGTATTGATGAATTTGGTCATGGATCAAACTCTGCTTCGATGAAAAACAGAGGATGGACTACCTATAAGATTAATGGGACGGATGATGACAGAAGTGAGACTGTAATCAAGACAAATTTAAGTGGTCCGAAAAGATATCTTGCCATGATGAACTTCTCAACCTTGTCATTTTTCAGTGGAAGTGCAATGTCTGTTAATGAGGAGGTTGTTAAAAAGATTAATGCAAAGCAGGATGGTTTGTATGACAGCTCAATGTCAGGTATTGCAGCTTATAAATGGTTGCAGCAGCAGCCCTTTGTTAAGTCAGATTCAATAGGTATTACAGGCCATTCAATGGGAACCTGGGCAGCATGGAGTGTTGCAGCAGCCTGTCAGGATCATAAGGCTGTAGTTCTCCAGTGTGGTGAGATTTTTGGAGATAATGTGTATGATTATGAGAACATTGAGTTCCATAATGTTCTGATGCTTCAGGCAAGATATGACGAATTTAATTATTTTCGCGATTATTTGCAGGAAACTGTAAAGGATGAAATGCTTGATTCTGATATGAGACGTTCTTTCTTTACAGCAGGACACAGAACTAAGCTTCAGAAGGATTATGTATGGAATACTACATATGGAAAGATGGAGGATGGCACTGCAAGACGCGTTGAACTTCTTGAAACTAATCACAGACTTACAACTCATAACTCACATGCGATTGCAACGGCAATGGATTGGTTTGTAAAGACTTTGAATGCAAGCACCGTTTTGAAATCAACAGACCTTCACTTCCTTGCAAAGGAATGCCTTGTACTTCTTGCTATGTTAGCAGCATTGTTCTCTTTGTGCCCCATCATTTCGCTGATTACAAAAATTCCTTTCTTAAAGGAGGTAATTGTAGACAGAACAGCATCGCTTCGTCGTCCTAAGCTTATGTCAAGGGGAAAATGGTGGAGAGATGCAATAATCGCAATATTAATTGGTGCTGCAACATATCCTTTTATGACTCAGTTAGGACATGGTTTGCTGCCTGTGCCTGAAGGTCTTTTCAGAATGACTATTGGTAATGGTTTTATGACCTGGTATCTTACACTGGCTCTGATATCAATTATTATGATGGTTTGTTCAAGGACAATCGCTGTAAAGCACAATAAAGTCATATGCGATTATTATGATTTGGGACTTTCACGCGAATCAAAGTCAGACAGGCTTGATTGGGTTTTATTGGGAAAAGGTGCACTTACTGCATTTATACTTATGGTTATTATGTATATATGCGTAGCGTTGTGCGAGGTTATATTCAAACTTGATTTGAGATTTATCTGGCCCTTCTTTAAAACCTTTACATGGGCAAGATTTGGACAGTTTTTAGTTTATTTACCTATATACTCACTTTTCTTTGTAGTAAATGTTGGTTGTAAGCTTTTTGGACAAATGCGCCAGGCCTGGGATAAATCACATCCTGTTAAAAGCTTTTTTAAGTGCTGGGGTGGTAATGTAATAGTTTTACTTGGTGGACTTTTTGTGATTTTGTTACTTGAATATATTCCTTTCTTTGCCGGAATGGGTCCTGGTGCAGATTTACTTTTTGGAACAACCTTTGGTGGTCCTTTTATGTCAGCGCTTATTCTTTTGATTCCTCAGTTTGTAGTATTCACTTTACTTTCAACCTGGATGGAGCGTAAAACAGGAAATGTCTATGTTGGCGCATTTTTGTCAAGCATGATAGCTGCATGGATTGTTTGTGGCGGTTCTTCAATGTTCTAATAAAGTTTAAAAAAAAGATATTAAAGAAAGCTATTAAAGAATATAGATATTGTTATTGTGCAAAGGCATAAAGAATATTTGATAATCAAAGAATATTAAAATGAGCAGGATTGTTTCATAGAATAAATAATGGTTTGCTAAGTAAGATTATTTTATAGAATAAATAATTGTTTGTTGAGCAAAGAATATTAAAATGAGCAGGTAAACGTTTTTATGAAGTTGAAGCAGCAGAATATTGCAATACGCGTATCGATTGTAAGCGTAGCAGTAAATTTAATATTATCAGTTTTTAAACTCATTGCAGGTATCATCGCACATTCAGGTGCGATGGTTTCTGATGCAGTGCATTCAGCTTCTGATGTTTTAAGTACATTTATAGTAATGATAGGTGTTCATATTTCAAATAAGCAGTCTGATAAAGAACACCCTTACGGGCATGAACGATTAGAGTCTGTGGCATCACTATTATTAGCAATTATGCTTGCTGTAACAGGTGCAGGAATAGGTTATTCCTCTGCAATGGTAATACATAATGGTAGTTTGACAAAGGTACAGACTCCTGGGGTGCTTGCATTAATAGCTGCTATTATATCAATTGTTGTTAAAGAATGGCTTTACTGGTATACAAGATGTCAGGCGAAGAAGATTAACTCAACCGCTTTGATGGCTGATGCATGGCATCACAGGTCAGATGCTCTTTCTTCTATTGGTGCACTGATTGGTATTGCAGGTGCAAGAATGGGATATCCTTTGCTTGACCCAATAGCCGGCTTGGTTATCTGCATATTCATAGAAAAGGCAGCAGTTGAAATATTTAAGGACTCTCTTGACAGGATGGTTGATAAGTCCTGCTCTGAAGATGTTGTCGGAAAAATAAGTGATATAATTTTGGAAGTTGAAGGTGTAGAAGGAATTGACGATATCAAGACAAGATTATTTGGTGCAAAGATTTATGTTGATGTTGAGATTTTGGTAGATGGTAACAAGACATTAAAAGAAGCTCATGAGATTGCTGAAGCAGTTCATGATTTGATTGAAGAAACAATGCCTGAGGTTAAACATTGCATGGTTCATGAAAATCCAAGATAAATTCAAGAAAGCATTTTGAGAAAGAATGCAACAAAGAATACAATAAAGAATACAATGATAAAGGAATTTCTTGGAAATACAATAAAAGGTCTCTTTAAGATAATTATTTTTTATCTTGAAGAGACCTGTTTGTTTTCTTAGTGCGCCTAGCGGCGCACGTTTCTAACGGGTTAAAGTCCCGAATCCGCCTGGTAGTGGGAAGGATATAGCCGAAGGCAAGGGTGTCGAGGGCGACCTCGAATCTGAAGGAAGCTGGATGTGAGGAACATACTAACTCACGGGCAAATCTCTGGTCTGACGGACAGAAATCTTATATTAGGTCATGCATGAGGGTAAGACTGCTAAGCAAGTCGAAGCCCAATAACTACACGGAATCATGCATGATAAATGAGGCAGATAGATGGAGAGGAAGAAACGTGTGGTACCTAGGGAGGTCTGTGCGGTATGCTTTGAGAGAAGTAACCACTGCCAAAAGCAGTGCTGAACGCACAGAAGTCAGCAGAGGTCAT
>JAKSSA010000043.1 GCA_024403335.1 Lachnospiraceae bacterium | reverse complement strand
TTACGAAAATACTTACGAAAACACTTACAAAAACACTTACAAAAATACTTTCAATAATACTTTCAATAATACTTTCAATAATTCTTGCTAAAATACTTACGAAGCTTTCACTGTATTACAACTTTATTGCCTTGTATTTTCAGTATTTTTCTACAATTTTCCTAACTTCTCCTAACGACATGCCTTCTTTTTCAGCAATCATAGCCAAATCGTCATATTCAAGCTTTTCTCTCTTAACACCAAAGCCTTCAGAAATTTTCTTTCTCACAACTCCAAAAGGTGTTTCTACGGTTTCAATTCTGCGATTAAGAGTATAGCGGTTACTAATTTGTTCTCTGATTCCTATTGTTGTTGTGTGTTTGAATATAAGTTCAACCATCTTGTCCTTATCATTTTCCTTGCACATAGTACACAACAAAATCCCAGGTCTTGATTTCTTCATCCCAACAGGAACTGTGTAAACCTCTAATGCACCCTCTCTAAAAAGCTCGTTCATCGCAAAGCCCAAAGCTTCCGGTGTCATATCATCAACATTGCAAGAAAGCTCCACAACAGTATTAGTTTGGTCTTTCGTTTCACCAAGAACAACTCTTACACAGTTAGCTGCTTCGAAGTCCTTCTTTCCCATGCCGTATCCGACCTTTTTCACAGTCATTACAGGCATATTTCCAAATTCTGTCGCAAAATGTTTAAGTATTGCCGCGCCTGTCGGAGTGCAAAGCTCACCCTTTACGCTTCCCCCATAAATTGGCACATCACTTAGAATATGAGCTGTTGCAGGTGCAGGTACCGGCAAAATACCATGAGCACATCTCACCTGTCCGCTGCCAACATGAATTGGTGAAACAACAATCTTTTCGGGTGCAATTTCTTCCATCATCATACAAACAGCGGTAATGTCAGCGATTGCATCCATCGTTCCAACTTCGTGGAAATGAATTTCTGTTACAGGAACACCATGTACATGGCTTTCTGCTTCTGCAATAAGCTTATAAATAGCCATTACATCATCTTTTACCTTGTCTGAAACCGGCAAATGTCCTCTGACAATATGTTCAATATCATGTAAACTACTATGATGATGATCATGCTCGTGTTCATGATGATGTCCATGTTCTTGTCCATGTTCGTGTTCATGCTCATGTTCATGATGATGTTCATGGTGATGCTCATGCTCGTGATTATGGTGATGCTCATGCTCATGTTCATGCTCATGTTCATGATGATGTCCATGTTCATGCTCATGTTCATGCTCGTGCTCGTGTCCATGCTCATGTTCATGTTCGTGCTCGTGATGATGCTCGTGTTCATGTTCATGCTCATGTTCGTGATAATGATCCAGACTTTCCTCTTCCTCGCCATTAACTTTCACATTCATGTGAGTACCGGTTATTCCGCACTTAACTGATTTCTCGCTTGAAAACTCAACACCCGGAATCCCAAGTGCATTAAGCTTTGACAAAATTTCTTCTTTAGCATCTGATAATTCCAAAAGTGCTGCAGTAAGCATGTCCCCGGCCGCACCCATGTTACATTCAATGTAAAGTGTTTTCATTTCTTAACCTCCATATGGTTAATCATACTGGCCAGGTATCCCGCACCAAAGCCATTGTCAATGTTCACAACTGATACCCCACTGGCACATGAGTTAAGCATTGAAAGTAATGCTGATATCCCGCCAAAAGAAGCTCCATAGCCAACACTCGTGGGTACTGCTATGACAGGACAGTCTGCCAACCCTCCCACCACGCTTGCCAATGCGCCCTCCATTCCGGCTATTGCGATAATTACGGAAGCGCCCATGATCTCATCCATATGCGATAAAAGCCTGTGCAGCCCAGCTACTCCAACATCATATAAGCGCACCACTTCATTCCCATGCACTTCTGCTGTTAAAGCTGCCTCTTCTGCAACAGGGATATCTGAAGTCCCACCTGTTGCAACCACTATTTTGCCAATTCCACTAGGCTTAGGCATTTCACCTATAATTCCGATTCTTGCATTTTCATAATAATTCATGGAATGACAAGCTTTTATAATATCCGCAGCCTCCTTTGAAAGTCTTGTAATAAGTATCGTTTCCTGACCATTTTCCTTCATGGCACTAATTATACCTATCATCTGCTCAGGAGTTTTCCCAGCACCATAAATAACTTCCGCTGCACCCTGACGAATCTTTCTGTGCAAGTCAACTTTTGCGTAGCCGATATCCTCAAACGGTTGTTTCTTAATTGATAACAGGGCCTCATCTACGGAAATATTCCCTGCTTTTACCTCCTCCAAAACATGCCTTACATCACTGTTCATTACCTTACCTCCAAATCCAAAGTCACCGAAGAATAATACTTCTTCAATTCCTCAACAATTACTTTTCTAAGCTGCATTGCCTTTTCAAGCTGTTCTTCTTTGAATTGAAGCTTTGCAACACCGTCTTTTAATCTTACGCGAAAATCCTTAAATCCAAGCGAAAATAAAAAGTTTTCTGAGTTCTCTGTCGCGTTAAGTTTCTCCTTGCTAATTGTTTCTCCTGTACAAATTCGAGTGGCTAAGCAGGCATATGCCGGTTTATTCCAGGTAAATAATCCTGATTCCTTTGATAACTGCCTTATTTCATCCTTTGTAAGTCCGGCCTCTCGAAGCGGTGATTTAACCTGCAATTCCCGAAGTGCCCTCATACCGGGTCTGTCGCCTTCCTCATCAGAAGCATTTGTTCCATCAAGCAAAATGCTATAGCCATCCTTCTTCGCTTCTTCCAAAATAGCAGAAAAAATACGATTTTTGCAAAAATAGCAGCGGTCTTTGGGATTTGCTTTAATTCTTTCATCATCCAAAACATCCAAATTGATAACTTTCATCTCAACTCCAAGTTCCTTTGAAAGCCTGATTGCATCATCATATTCAAACTGTGGCTGAAAATCCGATTTAACATAGTATGCTTTTATATCTGCGCCATATAATTTTGCAGCATACATTAAGTATGCCGAATCCACACCGCCCGAAAATGCCAAAGCCACCTTGGGATTATTTGTAAAAAATGTCTTTAAATTCATAAAAAAACCTCAAAAAAAGGTATATGACTTCCCTTCTTGGAAAATCATATACCTTCCTAGTATACATCTTAAAATCAAATTGTCTGATTATGAAAAATCGCGAAAAATCAGAAAATCAAATTATAGAACTTAATCTAATCAGCTAATCAATCTAATTAATCTAATCCCTCTAATTAATCAAAGAAATTGAAACAATTACAAATCTTTTACTACGGATAACTTATTCTTAAGCCTCCAAACTGACTTCGTGTCAGCTTGTATAATATATCATTTACCCATAATAAAGTCAATAATAACAAATTTCAATGATGAAACCGGCATTAACATGTTTCCGTACAATGCCGGCATTAACATATTTCCTCACAGTGCCTGTATTAACATATTTCCGCACAATGCCGTTATTGACATGTTTCTATACAATATTGGCATTAACAAATCACTATGGCAATATCGGATTTTTTCCGATATAGCTTTCAACTTGATCCAAAGCTTCCAATATCAGCCTGTTTATGTTCAAATCATTAACTCCGACAATCAGATTGTCACAATGATTTATAGGTATCAGGATTCGTTTTGCCCTGCTTTGGCTGATTGCAAGTGCCATCTTGGCCGTTACCTCACCATACATTGAATCTGCAATGACAATCCCGACAGGTCCCATTATTATGTCAGCCTTAGCTGCGCATACCACAACAGGGTTCTCGCCTGTTGCAGCATGATCAGCTCCTGCCTTTAACATAGCTGTTGTTGCCATACTGTTGGTTCCTACTGCCGTAATTTCTGCCTCAATTCCACATTTCTTAATTGCAGACACTAACTGCTTGCCGATGCCGCCTCCTTGTGCGTCAACTACCAAAATATTCATATTTTGTTTCACTCCTTGCTAAGCTTTACCAGGTAATATCGCATGTTCCCTGATGACTTCATGACATCAATTTTAAATATTCCCGGCTTATCACAACCATTAAGTGAAGCCTCACACGACTAAAGTCACGAGTGTGCGGCTACTAATCATCAAAAGGACAATAAATTATTTATTGCTTAAATATTCATCAATGGCCTTAGCTGCAACCTTACCTGCACCCATTGCTGAAATAACGGTTGCTGCACCTGTTACGGCATCGCCGCCGGCATATACGCCCTCTCTTGAGGTCAAACCGTCTTCATTTACAATAATACCGCCATGATTGTTTACTTCAAGGCCCTTTGTAGTGCTCTTAATCAACGGGTTAGGTGAAGTACCGATTGACATAACAACTGCATCTACATCAAGTACAAATTCTGAGCCTTCAATCGGAACAGGGCGTCTTCTTCCCTTAGCATCAGGTTCACCAAGTTCCATCTTGATGCAACGCATACCTGTAACAAAGCCATTCTTAGGGTCACGAGGGTCTTCAGGATTGTTATAGCCAAGAATTTCCACAGGATTCTTCAAAAGCTGGAAGTCGATTCCTTCTTCCATAGCATGTTCTACTTCTTCCTTTCTTGCAGGAAGTTCATCCATTGAACGACGATAAACGATATATACCTTTTCAGCACCTAAACGCAATGCAGTTCTTGCAGCATCCATGGCAACATTACCACCGCCAACTACTGCAACCTTACCACCCTTCATAATAGGTGTGTCGGGATTTTCACGATATGCCTTCATAAGATTTGATCTTGTAAGGAATTCATTTGCTGAATATACGCCCTTTAAAGCTTCACCGGGAATATTCATAAAGTTAGGCAAACCGGCACCTGAGCCTACAAATACTGCCTCATATCCGGCTTCAAAAAGCTCGTCAATGGTTAATGTCTTACCGATAACCACATTTGTTTCTACATCAACACCAAGTGCTTTTAAAGTATCAACTTCCTTAGCAACAATCTTCTTAGGTAAACGGAATTCAGGAATACCATATACAAGCACGCCACCTGCTGTATGAAGTGCTTCAAATACTGTTACCTTATAGCCTTTCTTTGCCAAATCGCCTGCACAGGTTAATCCTGAAGGGCCTGAACCAACCACAGCCACCTTATGACCATTTGATTCAGGAACAACCGGAGCCTGAGTCTGGTTTTCGTTGTGATAATCAGCGACAAATCTTTCAAGACGGCCGATACCAACGGGTTCAAACTTAACACCAAGAGTACACTTGCTTTCGCACTGTGTTTCCTGAGGGCATACACGACCACATACAGCGGGCAAAGATGATGATTTACTTATTATCTGATAAGCAACTTCAAAATCACCCTTCTTGATTTCTGCAATAAAATCAGGAATGCTGATATTTACGGGGCATCCCTCTACGCAAGGTCTGTTCTTACAGTTAAGGCAACGATTAGCCTCATCCAAAGCGATTTCAACGGTATAGCCGATAGCTACTTCTTTAAAATTATGTGCACGAACTTCCGGTTCCTGAGTAGGCATCGGATTCTTTTTAGGATTAATTGCCATTTTTCATTCCCCCCTATTTCTTAAACAAATTACAAGCTGACTCATATGCATGTCTTTCAAAATCAGAATACATTCTGCCACGACTCATAGCTTCGTCAAAGTCAATTTCATAACCATTGAAATCAGGGCCGTCAACGCAGGCAAACTTAGTAACCTTCTTGCCATCCTGATTTAAAGTAAGACGGCAGCCACCGCACATACCTGTACCATCAATCATAATAGGGTTCATTGATGCAACAATAGGTGTATTAAAAGGCTTAGCTGTAGCTACAACGAACTTCATCATAATCAATGGTCCGATAGTGATGATAACATCATACTGCTCTCCGGCTTCGAGTTTTTCCTTCAAAGGTAAAGTAACATTACCATGACAACCATATGAGCCATCATCTGTCATCAAAGTAAAATCATCTGAAAATGACTTAAATTCATCTTCCAGAATAACCAAATCTTTGTTTCTGAAGCCGATAATGCTTGTAACATGTGCACCAAGCTTGTGGAACTCTTCAGCTACCGGCATAGCAATTGCACAGCCTACACCGCCACCAACAACGCAAACCTTCTTAATTCCGTCTGTGTGAGTAGCAACACCCAAAGGTCCTACAAAGTCCTGAATGCTTTCTCCTTCTTCTTTATGATTAAGCTTTTCTGTAGTTGCGCCAACAATCTGGAAAATAATCTTTACGGTTCCTTCTTCAGGGTTGGCGCCTGCAACTGTTAAAGGTATTCTTTCACCTTCTTCATCCACGCGCAGGATAATGAACTGGCCCGGTTTTGCCTTCTTAGCTACTAACGGAGCCAAAATCTCCATCTGTGTAACAGTAGGATTCAAATTTTTCTTATGTAAAATCTGATACATAGTCACAACTTCCTTTCCTATATTATTAATGGACTTAAAATCCAAAAAACAGCTTCATTATAATTTTCACTACATTATTATTTTTCTTCCATACTTTGTGCCTGTAATACCGTAATTGCAATAACACCAACGATATCTTCCCAGAAACAGCCTCTCGAAAGATCATTTACCGGAGCTGCCAATCCCTGAATCAAGCTGTAAGACTCAGCCTTTGCAAATCTTTGAATAAGCTTGTATCCGATATTTCCTGCTTCGATATTAGGAAATACCAGTACATTTGCCTTACCAGCAACAGTTGAATTGGGAGCTTTAGAGGCAGCAACTTCGGGAACTATGGCAGCATCAAGCTGAAGTTCACCATCAAGTAAAACATTCGGATAGCTTTCTTTAGCTATCTTTACTGCTTCCTGTACCTTCTCAACAAAAGGATGCTTTGCAGAGCCCATGGTTGAATGGCAAAGGAAAGCAACTCTTGCTTCTTTTCCCATCAAAGCTTCATAGGTTTCTGCCGTATCCGCTCCAATTTCCGCAAGCTGTTCGGCATCAGGATCCTGAGTTAATGCGCAATCGGCACATGCGATAATACCATCATCACCAAACTCACAATTTGGAATATCAAACATAAACACAGCTGATGCAAGCTTCTTGCCGGGTGCAGTCTTAATAATCTGTAATGCAGGTCTTAAGGTATTTGCTGTTGAATGGCAGGCACCTGAAACCAAACCATCCGCATCCTTTTGCTTTACCATCATAACCGCAAAGGTTGTTCTGTCATTTAACAAAGCCTCTCTTGCCAGCTCAGGCGTCATACCTTTGTTCTTTCTGATTTCTGTTAAGGCTTCAACATATTCCTCTAATTTTTCTGATTTTTCAGGATCAACAATCTCAACTCCTGTTAAATCAAGACCATATTTTAAGGCATCTGCCTTTATTACATCTGCGTTGCCAAGCAGAATAAGATTTGCCGTCTTAAGTTCCATTACCTTTGCAGCAGCTCTTAAAGTCCTCTCATCTTCTGACTCGGGTAAAACAACTGTTTTCGGGTTCTTTCTTGCCCTTTCATTAATCAAATCTATAAAAGAAATCTTTGTCATTTTGCACCCCCCTTAAAACTCAAAGCCTTTAAATACCGGTTCACCAAGGTAAGTTTTCGCATTTTCCTCACCTCTTAAAACTCTCAATGCACCATCTCGCATTGCCTCATGTTCAAGTTCACCGGGGTAAACAGAAACCGGAGCAATCCATCCACAGTTATCTTCGATGGTTTTGATAATGTCATTAAATCGCATCAAACCACCGGTAAGAACAATGCCGTCAACCTTGCCTTGCAATACCGCTGCCATCGCGCCGATGGATTTGCTTATCTGATAAGAAAGTGCATTCCAGATAAGTGTTGCCTTTGCATCACCTTTCTCAACCATTTCGTGAACGGTATCTGCATTTGAGGTTCCAAACCAGGAGGAAAGACCACCTGAAGCCGAGCACAGCTTGCGCATTTCAGCTTTGGGAGTGTCAAATAAAAGTCTTACCACATCCGTAACAGCCATGGTGCCCATTCTGGTCGGTGTCATAGGGCCATCGCCGCCGCTTCCGTCATTTGTATCAACCATTTTGCCCTTCTTGTGTGCTGTGACTGTGATGCCTCCATCGATGTGACACACAATAAGGTTCAATTCCTCATATTTTTTTCCAAGCTTCTTGGCATGTTCCCTCGCCGTTGCCTTCTGATTAAGGGCATGAGTTGCAGAAGTTCTGTATATTCCCTTCACACCTGTTATTCTTGCCACATCCTCAAGTTCGTCTACAACGATAGGGTCAACAGTGAACATGCGCCCGCCGTATATGTCATGAAAAGCCTTCGCCATCTGAACGCCCAACATACTTGAATGATATACACCGCCTTTTGCTGCTTTCGTATCCTCAACCAGCCTGTCATCAATGTTATAGGTTCCACCCTCTAACGGACAGCAGGCACCACCGCGTCCTACAATCGCATCAACACCGGTTAAATCAATGTTGTTTTCAGAAAGCCACTTCCTAACTACTTCCATTCTATAATCGAGCTGGTCATTAATTGTAGGGAAATTTAAAAGAATAGTAGAGTCATGAAAAACATTGGCCTTAACAATGCTTTTTTCATTCTCAAAAAATTCAATCTTGGTAGAGGTACTTCCCGGATTAATAATCAAAATTTTGAATACTCCTTCAGACATTATTGCCTCCATATATAGAAAATATTTACGCTTTAATGTACTAAATCATACTCTAAAAAAGTATACTCCGCAACTAAAAAATCATCAAGAAATATTAATAAATCAATTATGCGATTTTTATATATCTGTGATATAGAAATATGGTTAATATATTTATGCTGCGTCCTCAATTGAAAAAGGCACCACCCGATCAGGTGGCACCTTAAAATCTTAAAGAACCCGAAAATCAATCAAAAATGCTGTCTTTAAATTCCTGCTCTTCAGTATCATCCTCGCTGTCAAGAACCTTAGGAATTAACCCGTCTGTTAGCTGTGTCATGAGTTTATTCCTGCCATCTCTGCGATTAGCATACAAAGCACCAATTACTGAAAATACTATAGCACCAACAAAATTAACCAGTAAATCCTTCATTGTATCAATAATTCCCGTATCCAAGTATCCTGCAACACCAAGGTTTATTGTCTGACCATCTTTTGTAACAACATATGTTTCTGCTATATCTTTAACATGAACAACATTATTAAGTCCTTTGGGATCAAGCGTTACAGAGTTAATAGAAGTTACAACAAAATCCTTCTGCATATCAAGTTTAAAGAAATAGTCCATGCCAAATTCAAAAAATTCCCACAAAACACCAATCGTCATTGAAAAGCAAAAGGCAGATATGGCAAGATAAAGTGGTGAAAGCTTCATCGAGAAATGCTTATTCCTGTTAAAAAAATCCACCATTGCAAATCCGACTGCAGCAAAATTAAAGCCGTTTATCGTATGCAACGCCGTATCCCATCCCGGCACTCTTGTATAAAAAGAAGCAAGTTCACCAAGAATTTCTGCAGCAAAAATAAACAACAAAATAATAACTTCAAAAACGCTCGGGAAAGAAACCTTGAATGTGTCCTCAACAAATGTCGGAATTAAAAACATAATAAGCGTCAGAACACAAATCATTGCATTTTCATACTGCCTGCCCCATATGGACAAAACCAATGCAGCGATTACCAGTGCTCGTAAAGTCAGGTACAAAATGCCTGTGCCCTTCTTATGCTTCAAAGCATCTTTAAGTTTATCCAGATAACGCATAAACCTGGTTCTTCTTATTTTGGTCGTAGGAAGTATCTCAACTATACCCTTGCCAATTTCTTCAATTTTATTTAACTCTTCTTTCTTTTTCTCAGAATTATCTACAGTTTCTTTTTCGTTCATAATTCCTCCGGCATATGTGATAAAATTTCGTTTTCCTGCAAAAAGCATTTAGGGTAAAAACATTAGAAAAATGATTTTGCAATCACAAATATAAATGATACCATTTTCTATCCAAAAAACAAGTATGTGAAATAAATTTTTGATATTATGATCAACCAATTATCTATTGTAACATATCAACCAAATGAGTTATAATCTCAGCAAGTTTTCAAATATTCATTAACATCGATGGTGAGGATAAAATATGGTAGTTGCAATAGTGCTTGCGGGTGGAAATGGTTCAAGAGTGCAGGCCGAAATCCCAAAACAATTTATTGAAGTTAATAAAAAACCTATTTTAGGATATACTTTAGAGATTTTGGAACAGTCTGACGAAATAGATTCAATTATTGTTGTAAGCATAGATGGCTGGGAAGATCATGTAAAAGAGATTGCAAAACAATATTCCATTACAAAGTTAAAAAAAGTTTGTGTTGGCTCCACTACCGGATTAAAGTCGCTGTATGAAGGAATTAAAGCCTGTAACTTTTGTAATGAAAAAGACTTAATATTAATACATGACGCCGTCCGACCTTTTGTTGATTTAGAAACGATACATGATAACGTACAAGTAGCTGCAAAAAACGGAATGGCAGTTGCTTGCGTGGATTGTCATGAAGATTTGGTTTTTACCAATGATGGTGTTTTCTCAAACAAGCTTGTTCACCGTAACGGGCTTAAGAGGGTATTAACTCCTCAGACTTATCAATATTCCATCATAAAAAATCTGCTTGAGAGTACAAATCTTGATGAGGCTACTGCACCATCCTCTTTTGCGTTATATATGGAAAAAGGCGGAGAAGTTTTTTGTTCAAAAAGCAACAGCAGAAATATTAAACTTACATACCCATCTGATATAGATTATTTTAGACAATTATTTACATAAGCAGCCCTTGATAGCCATCTTTTTATATTCGCTTACGGCTCTTTTACGCTCTTATGCAAACCTTAATTCATTCCTGACAAGCATTCCATCAATATGATTTCTTATCATTTTTTATTATAATGAAGCTTAATGCTTTGTTTCGTGCTTTTTGCAGATAATGTGACAGCAACCATAATATCCTCCCAAAAGCAAAGCCATAATAGCTTCACAAACGCATCCTTTAACAACAAAGCTGACAATCGGCTGTGATATCATCACATAACCTGTAACTTTGATGCAAAGAAATGTTATAACGACAAAAGCCAAAATATATTCTGCATTTTTAATCCAATACATTATCAAATCTCCGGTTGTTCCATGTATGCACTTTTTATATGCAACATAGCTTCTGCCTATCCAAAATACAATCTGGCTTATAACAGTACCTGTAAGCACACCTTCTATTCCAATAAATCCAACTAACATCAGTGAAACCGTAATATTAGTAAGTGCACCAATGATTTCGATTTTCTTTTCCTCTTTAAAAAGTCCTGCCGCATTAATAAAATCAAGCGTTGAACAATGCACAAAGTCTATATAAAGATCAGCAGCCAATAACACCACAATCATTTCTGACAAAATCATTTCGCTGCCAACCCATATGGTTACGAACTGATTTGCCAGTACAATAAACGGTATAGTAATTGCCGAAGCAACGACAAAGCGAATAAAAGTATATGAAGCCATCTTTTGCTTCCGTTCTTCAATTCCTGTATGTTCAACCAAAAAATGCCCAATAGATGGAAGAACCGGGTTCAAAAGACTTTGAGTAAGCCTTTTTAAACTCAAAGTTATTGTAGTATAATTAACCAGATATCCGACACTTAATGTACTGACAAAAGATGAAATAACAAGGTTATCCGTTGAAGTATATACATATCCGGCCACCTTTGCAGCAAATACATTCTTCACATCCTTAAATAAGTCAGTAAAAACAGATTTATTGAACTTGCTTTTATGCAAATATGAATATTTCTTTGATGCAATCAGTTGAACAAGCAGGTTAGAACATAGTACCTGCACGATTTTTACCGCAAGATATGCAGTATAATTGCCGTAATTAATCAAAACATAAATCTGCGCCAGATTTGCAGCAACATTTAGCAGCAAATCCAAAGATTTGGCAATGTAATCCTTTTGGTCTGCATAGAGCAAAGCTCGCTTATAAGCGAAGAAATAACTAAACGCAGATGCTGCAGCCTGAAGAAGAAAATATAAATATATTTCTCTGTTTACTTCTACTCCCTTTAAAATGAAGCGTAAAAAAGGAAGCAGTAAAAATGATACAATTATAAATATCGCGCCAATAGCCCGATACACCGTTTTAAAAACTATTAATATATCATTTATTGCTTCCTGATTATTCTCATTCAGAGGTTTATAAAGCTTGAAGGTAATCGCAGACTGAAATCCAAGCTCAGCCAGTGATATTGTACCCAAAACAGATGCAAAAGTGCCATTAACGCCAAGAAGTTCCATTCCCACATATTTAATAAACAAGTTTCTTGTTATAAAAGTAAACAGAATGGTAACAATCTGACTGATCAGACCCATGGTGCTATTCTTAATGACAATCTTTTTTTCTTTCAAAATGCGTCTCCCAATAGACAAATATTTTATTAACACATTAATACATTTATTAACTCATTAATTTATTTTTAGCTCATGAATGCATTTTGCCAACTTAATAATGAGTTATTACGAAGCCACTTAACAAACATTATTGGATTTCAGGCGTAGGGTATAAAGATTGCGTACAAGTATAAAGATTATACAAGTTTAAGCGGAATAAAAATTAAGCAAACTTAGATGAAATAAAGGCAGGCAAAAGTATGAACAAAAAAGTTAAAATATATTTTTTACCATTCCTGTATTTCACTTTTTTCAGCAATTCAAATCCTCTTTTTTTATCACCTTTTGCCGCAAAATATCTGCTTCCGAACAAAAAGTATCGGTCCATATATTTGTAACAGGCAGTTTTAATCTCTTCACTAAACTTCCCGTTATAAATACCTTCCAGTCTTTTTAAAAATACCCAGTTGTCAACAAAACTTACACCCAAAGAGGCATGGCTGTTTTTCTGAAGATATAGAGCCGTTTCTTTCTGTGAAATGACAATTCCTGACAGCACTCCGCACCTAAGCCACATATCTGAATCCTCGGCATTCTTTACCCCTTCGGCAAAGAACAGCGAGTTTTCCATAATGAAAGTCTTTCTCAGACAAACACAGTCTGTATGAATAACAGAATCTCTGGTGCTATTAAGAAGTTCAAAAATATTCCCGCAATAAAAGTCTTCAGGATAATCTGACAGTGCCATAGCGGGATGAAAATCACCTTTTACACCCAGCCAAACGCTCGAAGTACAAAAGAAATGACATTTCGGATACTTATCAATAAGCTTCGATAATACTTCAAGGTGTTTTTTCTCCCACAAATCGTCTGAGTCAAGAAAGCAGATGAAATCACCATTAGCATGCTTTATACCCGCATTACGAGCTCTTGATACCCCGCCGTTTTCCTGCTCCAAAACCAAACAGCCAAGTTTTCTCAAACAGTCAAAATCAGTATCATCCGTTGATCCATCGTTTACTACAATAATTTCAAAATCCTTTATTGTTTGTGCTAATACTGACTCGACAGTTTTTACTATAGTATCTTTACTGTTATAACAGGGTATAACAACAGAAAACCTCATAAGTTTCTCTCCTCATTAAAAAACTACCGAAAATATCCATAAAATATTATCTTCCAAGGATAAATTTAACTGACAATCTGATGAAATCATATATTCTTGGCAAAAGCCCAACCTTGTTTTTATCATATATATACATTGTCTCTCCAAGACTCTTCTTATATACGTTAAAGTCCCTGCCTCGTCTGGTAGAAACTCCTCCTTCTCTAAAGTCAACAAATTCAAACGGTATATACTTCATACTTGCACCGGCAATTGCCATGCGCATAAGAAGATCTATATCCATTTTCACTTTGCACTTTATGTCATACAACCCATATTTTTCATAAGCACTTTTTGTAATATATGTACTCGGATGTGCATAATAAATTTTGTGGCAATGCGGCAGTAAATCCATCGCAGGCTCAATATGTCTTTTCTCCCCTGTTTTACAATTCCAGATAGCCATCCTGCCTCTGTACATATCAATTCCGGGCTCATAATTATTTATTAAACACTCTACCGCACCCTTATTTAATATATCATCAGAATTTAATAAAGCAATAATCTGACCATGAGCCAAACCTATACCTTTATTAAATGCATCAGAAATGCCTTGGTCTTTTTCAGAAACAATAATATCTATATCCTTCTCATACTTTTTAACGATTTCCAAAGTATTATCTGTTGAGCAGCCATCTATAATAATATATTCTACTGCCTCAGTTTTCTGGGATAAAACACTTTTGATAGTTTCTTCTACTGTTTCTGCTGAATTATATGTAACTGTTATTATTGAAATAAGTTTCAAATCAAGTTCCTCACTATTGCATATGCGCATATGCGCTTATACACTTATGTACTTATGCGTTTATGCACTTATGTACTTATGCGCTTATGTGCTTATCTATACTTTATACACTTATACGCTCTCATCGCTTATACGCCGTAAAATCATGATGTGTAATTCTCTTTTCAACAGGCGGCAGCTTCATATAATCACCATATAAAGCTTCAAGATACCGGTGATAATTTTCAAGTACCATAAAGTCGCAACCTTCAAATTCAAGAGAACTGTATTTCTCAAAAACTTCCCTTGGCATAACTTCTTTTAATCCGTAAGTTCCGCAAAGATATCCGTAATAATTAGCATTGTCTCTGTACGGAAATCTCTTTTCAAGGCGTTCATTAATTTTTCTTGCATTGACGCATCTGCTCATGCAATAAAATACAAACCTGGGGATTTGTCTTAACCAAGATTTATTTCTATTGTAATAAAAATGTTTCCAGGCATTGGCAACTGCAAGATACTTTTTAAAATTAACACTGTTGAAGCTTGCTTTAGCCTCATCTGCCTCATCTCCAAGGGCATCAATTGGGAATATGTCTACAAATACCCCCATATCTTCAACCGGTTTTGTATGATTTTCGATTAATACGGTATTCAAATCAACAATTTTGCAAAAAAAGTAATTGTAATTTTCAGTTTTCTTATAATGTATCAGCTTATATCCGTCATGCTTTTCATTTTGCCAAAGTTCAACAAATTTGTCGTACTGGTTACGCATCATCAAAACATCAATGTCATCATCCCAGGGAATAAATCCTTTATGTCGTACCGCACCCAGCAAACTTCCACCTGCAAGTGAGTATGTTATGCCATGCTTTCTGCAAAATAAATCAATGTATTTCATGGTTTCAAGCTCAGACTTCTTTATTTCATCAAGTCCAAGCTCAACCCTGTTCTTTTCCATATCATGACAATGAGGTTTATTACCGCTTTTCATGTTATCCTTCATGTTCATTTCCAATCACCTGTTGCAAATTTCTTTATCATCGGCATTTATTTCTTTACCTGTTTGTACTTCGATTATCTGAAGCTTAGTTTCAGCAATTACCGTATGCTTACATCCTGCCTTCATTTCAATCACATCCCCAACATTTACCGGTCTTTCAACTGAATCAAGTACTACTCTTCCGCTGCCTGATATCACTACCCATACCTCATCACGCTTTTTATGACTGTGATAATTCATGGAATGACCGGGATTTAAGGTAACTTTAATCGTCATAGAACTGTCGCCTGCATCTATCACCCTGAAGCTTCCCCAGGATTTTTCGGCATACATAATCTTTTGTTCAAAACCATCCACAAACGGCTTAATATATGAGCTTTGCTCTTTATCAGACACCAGTATTCCGTCAGGTGATGCCGAAACAACAACATCATTAAGTCCCATAACAAGTACAGGTATGTTAATTTCATTAATTACATGAACATTATTACATGTTTCATTAAGTACGGCATTACCGATTATCGACTCATCCATGGCTTCAGTAAGAGTGTTCCAAGTTCCAAGATCCTTCCACTCGCCATCATATCTTTGAACTTTTATACTCTGTTCTTTTTCAAGCACCGCATAATCAAATGATATTTTTTCCTGAAGCTCATAATTTTCATACAAACTCGCATAGTCTGAATAACCGGTAATTTCCTGCATTTTCGCAATCACATAACCAAGCTTAAATGCAAAAACTCCACCATTCCACAATGCGCCCTGCTTTATTAATTCTCTTGCCGTACATAAAGAAGGTTTCTCCTTAAAAGCGACAACATCAGATAAAGCACTTTCATCCTTAGGAATTATGTACCCATATTTTTCAGACGGGTAAGAAGGCTTAATTCCCATCAACACGATATTAGCTTTTTCATTTTTCGCAACTTCAGACAAAGTAATCAAAGTTGTGAAATAGCTTTCATCAACATATGGATCAACCGGGCATACTACAATAGGTTCCTCTTCACTAACATGACAAACATCCCTTAAATATGCGGCAGATAATGCAATTGCAGGAAATGTATCGCGCCTGCAGGGTTCTATAGAGACAGACACATCATTGCCTATCTGATTAAAAATGGACGAAAGCTGTGATTTTGAAGTTGCAATAACAATGTTTGCGTTTTCATCGACTTTTTTTATACTGCGGTACATTCTCTGAATCATTGATTCATAGGTGCCATTTTCATTCTTAAACAGCTTGATAAACTGTTTGCTCCTGATTTCATTTGATAACGGCCACAATCGCTTGCCTGAACCGCCAGACAACAGAATTATATTCATATCTTATTCCTCAATAGATTGTCTATATCTATCTTTCTGCTCTCATCGGATTATTAAGAAAATCTTCATAGCTTAACCTAATGCCTTCTTCAAGTTCAGTCTTGTATTTCCAACCAAGTTTTTCTGCCTTGGATACATCCAAAAGTTTTCTTGGAGTTCCGTTTGGCATTGTAGTATCCCACTTAATTTCACCTTTATATCCAATTACCTTAGCAACGGTTTCAGTAAGTTCTTTTATCGTAAGTTCTTTTCCTGTTCCTGCATTAACGGTCTCATTACCACTATAATTATTCATTAAAAATACGCAAAGATTTGCCAAATCATCTAC
>JAKSSA010000042.1 GCA_024403335.1 Lachnospiraceae bacterium | reverse complement strand
ATCAATCCCACGAACCTACGGATAAAATCGCAACTTCGCCAATTATATACGTACCAGAAGCAAGGCAAGTACGGATAAAATCGCAACTTTGCCAATTATATACGTACTAATTAGCAACTAATCAAATTTATAAACATATAATCAAAAGGAGGACAAAATTATCGAACTAAGAAATCAATTATTAAAAGAACAGGCAAGGCTATCTGAAATCATTAAGAAAGCAAGGGAAAGAGTCCTGCATGCACCTGAAGGAAACCTACGCATTTCAAAAAGCAAAGGGCACATACAGTATTACCATTGTTCAAAAGAATTACCTCACAATGGAGCATATCTATCAAAAAGCGAACTGACTTTGGCTAAGGAACTAGCTCAAAAGACATATGATGAAAAAATATTAAGATATGCAGAAAAGAAATATTCACAAATGTCAATATTATTAAATGGCTTTGATGATAACAAATTGGAAAACATATTCCTTTCAGAAAGTATCGAAAGAAGGAATCTAATATCACCAATAGAAGAAACTTATGAAATGAAGCTTGACAAATGGCTATCTCAACCATATGTCGGTAAAGAAATCAATGCAAATACATCAGTAATAAAAACAGATAATGGCTTACAAGTCAGATCAAAATCTGAGCGATTTATGGCTAATTACTTTGATTCAATTGGATTGAAATATAAGTATGAATGTCCGTTAATTCTAAAACCATATGGTGTTATTTACCCGGATTTCACATTTCTATCTCCTAAAACAGGTAAAGAAATATATTGGGAACATGAGGGAATGTTGGACAATCCTGAATATGCACAAACTGCAGCAAAGAAAATAGAATTATATATGAAAAATGGAATCTTTCCTGGAGACAACCTTATTCTAACATTTGAGACAACGACTAATGTTCTTGATAAAGATATATTAAAACTCTTAGTAAAGAGATATTTTGATATTCATTCATAAAAGATAGCAACTCCAAGCACTTCCAATATTTCATTCTTGGAGAACTAACAATTCAAAATGCTTGTATTATCCCATTAAAAAGCAGATGCCTTAAACATCTGCTTTAAATTTATTTTAAATATTTATAATTCTGCCTTTAATAAATTCATTTTGATTCATACATCATTTATCTACATAAAACTATTTATCCATAATTAATTACAATTATGTTAAAAATCAGTACAATCAAGTTCTGTAAATAATACCTATCATGTTAGGGCCTGTATTGATAGCGATAATACAGCCTACCTGATAATTAATCATTGGAGGCATGTCGACAACCTTGGCAATTTCTGCCTGAACGGTCTCATATGCATCAATATTTCTTCCATATACAATTGAATAGTTGGTTCCGGGTCTGCGCTCCTTCATAAAGGTGTCGATAAGCAAAGCAATTGATTTTGCTTCTCCTCTTGCCTTGCCTAAAATCTTGGGTTCGCCGTCTTCAAAAGTAATCATCGGCTTCAAACCAATCAAATCACCAACAAAGGCTGCTGCAGGCGAAATTCGTCCTGATTTTTTTACGCACTTTAAGTCAAGTGGAACAAACATTGGGCGTGCATGTTCTATCCAATCAGTAATATGCGCAATTATTTCTTCTACTGAAGCACCTTCAGAAGCCATCTTAGCGCCTTCTACAACAGGAATTCCATATGCCATACTGTAAGTTTTTGAATCAATAAGATGAATATTAAGCTGTCCCTTTGCTTCAGGATAGTTATCAAAAAACATCTCCTCAGCCAAAATACCTGCCTGATATGTGCCTGAGCCCTTGGAATTAATTGCAACATGAATCAAATCTGTGAAGCCCTGCTCCCAAACCTTTTTATAAAAATCCTCATATGCCGTAAGTGCTACCTGAGAAGACATCGGCAAATCGCCAGGCTTTTCAAGTATGTCATAAATCTCATCTACTGTGATATCTACGCCATCATGATATTCCTTATCTTCGTAAGTAATTCCTAACGGCAAAACTTCAATTTTATATTTTTCACACAACTCAACAGGGATATCTGCTGTTGAATCTGTTGATACCTGAATTCTCATATTTTCCCTTCCGTTATCTGCAAAGCATAACTGTCATTGTCTATAAAAACAATCTATCAATCTGTGGCTGTTAAATTTCTACATCTACAAACCATTTTTATCATCTGCCAAAATCTATCAGTTTGCGACTGTTAAATTTCTACGTCTGCAAACCATCTTTACCATCTTACAAAATTTATCAGTTTGTAGCTGCTAAATTTCTACGTCTGCAAACCATCTTTACCATCTTACAAAATCTATCAGTTTGTAACTGTTAAATTTCTACGTCTGCAAACCATCTTTACCATCTTACAAAATTTATCAGTTTGTAACTGCTAAATTTCTACATCTGCAAACCATTTTCATCATCTACCAAAATCTATCAGTTTGTAACTGATAAATTTCTTCATCTGCAAAGCATAATATCAGTTTGACTAAATAATATTTGCTTGTTATACTCAAAACAACTCTTGTAGCATAATGCAACTTTTGTCGCATTATAGTCTTACTTTGAACATATTGCAATACATTAAAACATTAAAGCAACTTTTATTATAAAAAGTTGCTTAATTTAAAAAAGTTATTTAATTATTGAAGGGAGTGGCATATGAGTAAAACCTCAATGACAACAGTATTTCTTAAAGAATGCATGGCCGATTCGCTTATTCGCCTGATGGCTCAGAAGAATATCTCAAAAATCACTGTTGAAGAAATCGTGGCAGGTGCCGGAGTAAACCGTTCCACCTGGTTTAGAAACTTCTCCACCAAAAACGAGGCTTTATATTTCAAACTCATAATGCTTTGGAACAAATGGGTTGAAGATAACAAGGTGCCTGAACGCCAGCATCTTTCCTTACGCCATGTTCCTGATTTCTTTAAATTCAACTATGAAATAAAAGATTTCCTCAAAATTTTATCCTCAGCAGGCCTTGATCCCATAATTTTCGAAGCCTTCTCCGAAATAATGATGTCGATGTACGGAACCACACCCAAAGAGCGTTATCAGGTCCGTTTCTTCTCGCATGGCCTTTTCGGGCTTTTGGAGGAGTGGATTAAACGCGACTTTGCAGAATCCCCCCAGGAGATGAGCGACATCTTCTATAAATACTGCGCTGCCGCCTGGGAAGCGTAATTACGCTCTCAGTGCTCAATTGCATCTTCTTAACATCTTATGTTTTATACAAATAAAGTTTAGGAAGCATAAATTACGCTCTCAATTATCTAATTACTGTTTTTTATGTATCATGCTTCGTATAATTTACTTGGGAAGCGTAATCACGCTCTTAATTACTAATTACAGTTTTTTATGTATCATGCTTCGTATAAATTACCTGGGAAGCGTAATCACGCTCTCGATGCTCAATTGCACCTCGTAACATCTTATGTTTTATACAAATAAAGTTTAGGAAGCATAAACCATGCTCTTAATTATCTAATTACAGCTTTTTATGTATTATGCTTCGTATAAATTACCTGGGAAGCGTAATTACGCTCTCAGTGCTCTTATAGCATTTAACACTGCTATAACGGTTACGCCCACATCTGCAAAGATTGCAGCCCACATATTCGTAATACCAAATGCACCAAGCACAAGGCAAACAAGCTTAACAATCAAGGCAAATGCGATATTCTGGTAAACAATTCCAAGGCACTTACGCGAAATCTTTATCGCCTTTGCTATCTTTTTCGGATCATCATCCATCAAAACAACATCTGCTGCCTCAATCGCTGCATCAGAGCCCATAGCACCCATAGCTATTCCGATGTCTGCTCTTGAAAGCACCGGTGCGTCATTAATTCCATCGCCGACAAAAACAAGCTTTGCCTTCTCTGACTTCTCTGAAAGCAGCTCCTCAACTCTTGAAACCTTATCAGCAGGAAGAAGCTCTGCTTTATACTCATCAATTCCCAGTTCCTTCGCCACCTGAGAAGCCACCTTTTCAGCATCCCCTGTCAACATAACAGTTTTCGAAATTCCTGACTTCTTCATGGCCGCAATTGCTTCCTTCGAAGTTTCCTTAACGACATCAGAAATAACAATATGCCCCGCATATGCGCCATTAATCGCAATATGCACAATTGTTCCAACACTGTGGCAGTCATGATATTCTATTCCAAGCCTGTCCATCAACTTGCCATTACCTATAGCAACCTCTTTGCCATCAACTTTTGCCAAAACGCCATTGCCGCTGATTTCCTGAATATCGCTAACCCTGCTTCGATCAATTTCTTTCCCATATGCGCTCTGTAAGCTTTTGCTGATGGGATGTGAGGATGCGCTTTCAGCCAAGGCTGCGATTTCAATCAGTTCTTTGTCCTCAAGCTCATTGTGATGAACTCCGTTTACTTCAAAAACGCCGCGGGTTAAGGTTCCTGTCTTGTCAAATACTACGATTTTCGATTTCGACAAGGTTTCCATGTAATTAGAGCCCTTAATCAAAACACCCTGCTTGCTTGCACCACCGATTCCGGCGAAAAAGGTAAGCGGAACACTTACAACAAGGGCACATGGGCAGCTTATGATAAGGAAGGTTAATGCTCTATAAATCCAATCGCCCCAATTTGCTGTGTTTTGCAAAATAAGATTAATAACAGGCGGTAAAACTGCTAAAGCTAATGCACTGTAACATACAATAGGCGTATAAATCTTTGCAAACTTTGAAATAAAATCTTCAGACTTTGACTTTCTTGAGCTTGCATTTTCTACCAAATCAAGTATTTTTGAAACTGTCGATTCACCAAAGTCCTTTGTCGTTCTGATTTTGATAACACCGGTCATGTTAATACAACCGCTTAATACTTCATCGCCTTCCTTAACCTCTCTTGGAAGACTCTCGCCTGTAAGAGCTCCTGTATTCAAGCTTGAAACACCTTCAGTAACTATGCCGTCAATGGGCACCTTTTCACCCGGCTGTACGACAATTACTGTTCCAATTTCAACCTCATCAGGATCAACCTGCTCTAAATTCCCGTCAACTTCGATATTGGCATAATCAGGGCGTATGTCCATCAAAGCACTTATATTCTTTCTGCTCTTTCCAACAGCATAGCTTTGGAACAATTCACCCACCTGATAAAACAGCATTACCGCAATAGCTTCAACATAATCACCTTCATCAATCAATGCTATGGCAATAGCGCCGACTGTTGCAACTGTCATCAGGAAGTTCTCATCAAATACCTGTCTGTTTTTTATTCCTTTTAAAGCCTTAAGTATTATGTCATAGCCTATAATCAGGTACGGCACCAAATATAAGGCAAAACGAAACAGTCCTGTTACCGGTATAAAATGAAGAACAACCATCAGGACTGCAGAAATTATAATTCTTGTTAAATTTTTCCTTTGTTTTCTTGTCATATTATTACCTGCAAAAATCCTTTATAAATAAGAAAGCACGCATATTCTTTTCACAATTTAAAAACAATCACTGCATTTGCCAATATTCAGCATTTAATCATACGTGAACATTTGCTTTTATTCTTAACTTATGTATAACAAAGCATGCTGCACTTTATTTTTATAATTCAATTTCACAATCGGGTTCAACCTTTTTGCAAGCCTTTAATACATTCTTCATAACAGCTTTAACGTCAGCACCTTCTTCAAATTCAACAATCATCTTCTGTGTCATAAAATTAACTACTGCTGATGCAACACCTTCTGTTTTCTTTGTAGCATCTTCCATTAAGTTAGCGCAATTTGCACAATCTACTTCAATCTTGTAAGTCTTCTTCATTTCTTTTCTCCCAATTTCTTCTTTCATTTAACGATTAAACACTTGTTTAATTGCTATGCCCGAAGTATAATAAAGAGACTATGAAAAGTCAATAAAGCGAGCACATATCCTTCTTTTTGGGAGTATATTATTTCCAAAATGGATATGCTTTAAAATTAACAAAGTGATTTAAAGCATTTGGAAGAATATCTAAAATATCTCGCCAACTATTACAATAAGTGTTATAATACTTTCATCAAATGAAGCCAGATGAGGAAGCATTTAAGCTTTCCTACATTACTTAATATAAAAAGGGTTTAAAAAAATGATTATTGAGCAAATACGAAATGCATTTGTTTCTGGGATATCTGTCGAATATAGAGCACATTGTCTGAAAAGAATGATGGAAAGAAATATTTCACGCAAAGATATAGAAAACTGTATCATGAAGGGTGAAATTATTGAAAATTATTCATTAAACGAGCTAAATTTATCACCAGAATCATATCCATCATGTTTAATTCTTGGTATTACTGTAAGTGAGCAAAGAGCTCTCCATGTTGTCGTTGGATATAAAGAAACGACTGTCATAATTATTACAGCGTATTACCCGGACAGCGAACATTGGATGCCCGATAATAAAACAAGGAGGAAGTAAATTATGTGTAATGCATGTCTAAATGGAAACAAGTTAAAATCAAAAACAACATTCACAGTGGAATATGAGGAATGTATTATTGTAATAAAGAATGTTCCTTGTTTAGAATGTGAGATTTGTGGTGAACTCACTTTTACTGATGATGTATCCGAAAAATTAGAATTATTGGTTAATTCAGCTAAAAAGCTTATGCAAGAAATCTCGGTTATTGATTATTGTAAAGCAGCTTAATCTCATTCATCGATTGCAAAATGCCATTAACCTCGGTTGGTGGCATTATCTTTTTTGTGAGTATATTATTTCCAAAATAGATATACAAAAGGAGGAACATGTTACTTCATACTCATAACAACAACTTACCAACTGATAAAGATTTCCAGACACTTGCAGATTTATTCAAACTGCTTGATGACCCAACTCGTCTTCAAATTTTCCTCAAGCTTTGCCACACTGAAGAGTGTGTTATTGATTTGGCATCAATTCTTGAAATATCAAGTCCTGCGCTTTCGCATCACTTAAAACTTCTAAAATCTGCCAACCTTATTGAGAGTAAAAGAAACGGCAAGGAAGTATATTATACTGCTGCCGATACAGAAGTTGCACGAACCCTTCACCACGCTATTGAGCAGATTATGCAGGTATCCTGCCCGACTCACAAGGAAGTGCTTTGCAGCCATGAAGAGCATTTAACGGAAAATCTTACGGAACATGAAGAAATATTCCACAAAATACATGATTACCTGCTTGAACATCTCTCCGAAAGAATCACCATTGAAGAATTATCCAAGCATTTTCTCATGAACACAACCACATTAAAAGAAGGCTTTAAATCAGTCTACGGCTCTTCCATCGCCGCGCACATAAAAGAGCACCGCATGGAAAAAGCCGCAGAATACCTATTAAATACGGAAATGAATGTATCTGAAATCGCAAAAAATGTCGGTTATACAAATGCCAGCAAATTCTCTGCTTCATTTCAGGACACATTCGGGCTTTTACCTCTTGACTACAGAAAAAAAGCGTAAATTAAGCCTTTAGTAATACGAAAAGATCTTTAGCAATACGAAAAGATCTTCACCAAAGCGTCATGTGCCAACTTGAAAGCTTCAAATCCGCTAAGTTTGTTTTCATCCTTGCGTGCGATACTGATTCCATCTTTTTCAAGCGCTGCAAACCCCTTAAAATCAGACAAATGCGGTTCAATAGACAAAAAGCCCGCATATCCGTTGCCAATCAAATCTTTAGAATTGAAGCCACATTGCCGTCGCCATAGCCTGCCGGCACAACGCATCCGTTGCCATCCGTTGCCATTTTACCTTGTATAGAATATGCTCACAAAAGGACACACAATATCTGAAGTCCAGGAAGCATTAAGTTTTTCAAGCTATGCCTACTTTTTCAAATTCTTCAAAAAAATGACCGGAGTTTCCCCCAGTCATTTTCATAATACCACTAATATGTAATTCCATGTTAATACTTCTTCATAAACTAATACTTTACTGCACTTTAACATCCTTTCATGGACCAATATTTTATTGCTTTTTAACTTCCTTCATGGACCAATATTTTATTGCACTTTACCATCCTTCATGGACCAATATTATTATGTTACATTTTTGCATCTTTATTAATTATATTTCTATTCCATAGGTGAGTTCCTTTGCGCTCTCACCATTTTTTTCATAAGTTCTTACTCCGGTATCATCAAGCAAGACCATGCCAATTTTCTCCATAACTTTTGCCGAACCTATATTTCTGCAGTCGCATTGAGCTATCAGTTTTTTCAAATTAAGTGTTCCGGCAAACTCTATCATAGCGGTTGCTGCCTCTGTCACAATTCCTCTGCCCCAGAAATCCTTGTGAATTACCCAGCCAAGCTCACCTGTCTCACCATCTTCCAAAAGCCAGAGCGAAATTGCTCCTATATGTTTTCCTTCAAACTCAATTGCAAATTCATAATATGCAGGGTTTTCACTGTTCCACTGCTTTTCCGCCCTCATCAAAAATTCAAGTGTTTTTTCCTCTGTTTCATTAGGAAGAAAAAGCATATATTTACAGTTCTCACTATCACCCGCATATGCGTGCACACTCTTCAAATCCTTCACGCCAAGCGGTCTTAATGTTAGTCTTTTTGTGTTTATTATCATGACCAAAAATCCTCTTCAGATATGAAGTCTCCATTCTTCATTTCAATATCGCTTTTTTCGAGCAGTTCCTTTTCTTTCGCCGTAACTTTTGTGAAGTCCGGATCCCACGCAATAATAAGTTTTTTAACTAATGCGTTAACTATTGAAATATCTTCATCCGGAAGGATATCCAAAAGCGCCGCGGTTTGTAAAGTTGTCGGTTTTAACATAATAAATCCCCCTACTTATAAATATCACCACGATTACCAATATCCAAAATACTTAGAATAAGCAAGCAATTCTCAAAATCATCAAATCAACCAATTCCCATCACACACTTCTTACCGCATCTTTCATGCCCTTAACAAACTCTCCGACATACTTGGGTGCTTCCTTGCCATACTTTTCAAGCAACTTTATTATCGCAGAACCTACTATTGCGCCATCTGAAACTGCTGCCATCTTTGCCGCCTGTTCGGGATTTGAAATACCGAAACCGATTGCACAGGGCACATTTGAATTAGCTCTGATTACTTCGACTATCGAAGCCAAATCCGTCTTAATTTCACTTCTGGTGCCTGTTACGCCAAGACTTGAAACCAGATAGATAAAGCCTTGGGCCTCCTTGGCAATCATGGCAATTCTCTGTTCTGAGGTCGGTGCAATAAGTGAGATTAAATCAACCGCATATGCGTCGCATATTGACTGAAACTCTTCCTTTTCTTCATAGGGCAAATCAGGCAAGATCAAGCCGTCAATTCCGATTTCATTACATGTTGATATGAATTTTTCAGCGTCATAAGAAAACACAACATTCGCATAGGTCATAAAAACCATAGGAATTTTAACTGTTTTCCTAAGCTCTTTAACAAGCTCAAAAACATCATCTGTTGTAATTCCGTTTGATAAAGCTCTGATGTTTGCACCCTGAATTACAGGTCCTTCAGCAGTAGGATCTGAAAAAGGAATGCCAAGTTCAATCAAGTCAGCGCCATTCTCAACCATTTCCAAAACACACTTTTTTGTAGTTTCCAAATCAGGATCGCCACAGGTTATGAAAGGAATAAATGCCTTTCCTTCTTTAAAAGCTTCATTAATCTTACTCATAGATTTCCTCCCCTCTGTAGCGGGCAATTGCCGCACAGTCTTTATCACCGCGTCCTGAAATTGTAATGACTATTATTTTGTCCTTATCCATTGTTGGAGCAATTTTAATCGCCTGCGCTACTGCATGTGCCGATTCGATTGCCGGGATAATGCCCTCTGTCTTTGCAAGATATTCAAAGGCATTAACCGCTTCCTCATCGGTAATCGCAACATATTCTGCTCTGCCGATATCGTGAAGATGTGCATGCTCAGGTCCTATGCCGGGGTAATCAAGACCTGCCGAAATTGAATATACCGGCGCAATCTGGCCATATTTATCCTGACAGAAATAGCTCTTCATTCCATGGAATATGCCTACTCTTCCGGTATTAATCGTTGCAGCCGTTTCAAAGGTATCAATGCCTCGTCCTGCGGCTTCACAACCTACAAGTCTTACTTCTTTATCTTCTATAAAGTTATAAAAGGTTCCTATGGCATTTGAGCCACCACCTACACATGCCATAACTACATCAGGTAATCTTCCTTCCTTTTCTAACATTTGCTCTTTGATTTCTTTGGAAATAACTGCCTGAAAATCTCTTACGATAGTCGGAAACGGATGAGGTCCCATAACTGAACCAAGGCAATAATGTGTGTCGGCAATTCTGCTCGTCCATTCTCTCATTGCCTCTGAAACTGCGTCCTTTAAAGTTGCCGTACCTGTCTTTACAGGAACTACCGAAGCACCCAAAAGCTTCATCCTGTACACATTAAGCGCCTGTCTTTTGGTATCCTCTTCACCCATAAATACCACGCATTCCATTCCCATCAAAGCGGCTGCCGTTGCTGTTGCAACACCATGCTGTCCTGCACCGGTTTCAGCAATCAGTCTGGTTTTGCCCATTTTCTTTGCCAAAAGAGCCTGGCCCAAAACATTATTTATCTTATGAGCTCCGGTATGATTCAAATCCTCTCTCTTGAGATAAATTTTCGCACCGCCTAAATCCTTGGTCATCTTCTCAGCATAGTAAAGTCTTGAAGGTCTGCCAGCATATTCATTAAACAACTCCGTAAGTTCACGATTAAATTCAGGATCGTTTTTATAGAAATTATAAGCTTTTTCAAGCTCAATGACAGCATTCATCAAAGTCTCGGGAATGTACTGTCCGCCATGTATACCAAATCTTCCGTTCTGATTTGTCATCTCTTAACCTCTTTTCCAAATGTTCTCACAGCCTTAACAAAAGCTGTCATTTTATTTTTATCCTTTACACCATTCGTTTCAATTCCGGAGCTTACATCAACGGCATATGCGCTAGTTTCTCCAAGTACATTTTTCACATTATCAGGTGACAACCCGCCTGCCAGGAAATACTTTCTCTTTACTTTCTTTAGCAAACTGTGGTCAAACTGTGTCCCGGTGCCACCGTCTTTAGCATCTAACAAAATCATATCAGCCGAAGATGAAACTGCTTTTTCTATGTCTTCTTCAGTATCAATCCTGAAAGCCTTTATTATCAGTTCCTCTCTGTGCTCTTTCACCCTTGTTCTAAGTTCTGAAATATATTCTTCATCTTCGTGTCCATGAAGCTGAACAGCATCAATTACTTCTTCTTTTAACAGCTTTACTATATTATCAATGTCTTCATCCACAAAAACACCAACAGCTTTTATAGTGGTTTTAAGATCTTTTTTCAGTTCTGCTGCCTGCTCAAAGGTCACATATCTTTTGCTTTTAGGAGCGAATACAAAGCCAATATATTCCGGATTCAGCTTGTTAGCTACAATAATATCTTCTTTCCTTGATAAACCGCAAAGCTTAATCTTTGCCAAACTGAAGCTAACCTTGCCACCCAATTTAGGCTTTTTATATGCCATTTCATACTTTTTCCTATAATTGCTTCTCATTTCTCACTTTCTCCTCGCATTTCATTTGTAACCATCTTATTAGCATCATCAAATGTAACTGGAAATTAAAACTTTCATCACTTGTCATGAACTATTATCTAAAAGCCACAAGTAATTTTACTCATAAAGCTTTTTAATCACGAGTAATCTTTGTATTATCAATTGTTAAGCGTAATTAATTCAGGCTTCCTTAAATTCTCTTATCATAGCTTCCTTATCTTTTGCTCTCATCAAAGCTTCGCCTATTAAAGCCGCATCTGCACCGATTTCTTTCAAAATTCTGACATCCTCTTTACTTTTAACTCCGCTTTCGGCGACATATACCTTGGTGCGCGGTATCATTGCCCTTAATTTCTCTGCCAGCTTGAAGTCAACCGTAAAATCTTTTAAGTTTCGGTTATTAACACCGATTATTTTAGCCCCTGCATCAACAGCTGATCTGATTTCTTCTTCATTGTGGGTTTCTACCAAAGCATCCATACATAATTCAGAGCATATTCCAAGATATTTTTCTATTGTTTTCGTATCAAGAATTGAGCAAATAAGCAAAACTGCATTTGCGCCCATTGTTTTGGCCTGATAAATCTGATACTCATCAACCGTAAAATCCTTCCTGATCATCGGAATTGATATTTCCTGTCTGATTTCTTTAAAAATCTCATCACTTCCAAGAAACCATTTAGGTTCTGTGAGACAGGAAACGCAATCTGCACCATATTTTTCATATTCTCTTGCAATATCAAGATACGGGAAATCTTCTGAGATAATTCCTTTTGACGGTGATGCTTTTTTGATTTCACATATCAGGCTGAATTCAAGCTTTGCCAATGCCTGCCTGAAGGAGCGTTGCCTTCCCGGCAGCTTTCTGTATTCCTCCATGCTTTCCAAGCGGAGTTTCCCGTCTATCAAAGATTTGTCATTGATAACCGCATGTTCAGCTTTTACAATATCACATGCCTTTTCAATAATTTCTTCTCTGCTTATCTTTTCAATATCCGCTTTTACTCTTAATCTTGCATAGTTTGCAAGTTCATCAAGTATTGTCATCTGTTGCTTACCTCTATAAATTTCTCAAGTGTTTCCATTGCTTTGCCCGAATCAATAAGTTTAGCTGCAAGTTCAATGCCTTCTGCCAAACTGTCTGCTTTCTCTCCGATGTACAACGCAGCGCCTGCATTCAATAATACCGCATCTCTCTTAGGTCCTTTTTCACCCCTTAAGACAGCCTTTGTTATTTCAGCATTTTCAGCCGGAGTACCGCCTTTTAATTCTTCCTTTGTGCAGGTCTTTAATCCAAAATCTTCAGGCTTAATTACATAATTTTTCATCCAACCGTCTTTAAATTCACAAACGGTTGTAGGTGCGCTAAGTGAAATCTCATCAAGCTTATCCTGTCCGTAAACGACCATACCTCTTGTAATTCCAAGTGATATTAAAACCTGTGCCAAAGGCTGTACGAGATACTCATCATATACGCCAAGCAGCTGTCTCTTAGGAGAAGCCGGATTAGTCAAAGGTCCAAGGATATTAAACACAGTTCTGAAACCAAGTTCTTTTCTGATAGGTCCGACATATTTCATTGAAGAATGATACTTCTGTGCGAAGAAAAAGCACATGCCAACTTTCTCAAGTAACTCAACACATTTTTCA
The DNA here is from genome assembly GCA_024403335.1 of Lachnospiraceae bacterium. GTDB lineage: Bacteria > Bacillota > Clostridia > Lachnospirales > Lachnospiraceae > JAKSSA01. The sequence goes on along the minus strand of JAKSSA010000042.1, from coordinate 4,138 downwards.
GGTTCAAGCTGAATATTAACACCTAAAGCCTCCAAACAGTCAGCTGTTCCGCAAAGTGAAGATGCAGCTCTGTTACCATGCTTTGCAACCTTCATGCCACCTGCTGCCGCAACTAAAGCCGAAGTTGTAGAAATATTAAAGCTTTGTGCATTATCACCACCTGTACCTACAATTTCAAAAACATCCAAATCAGTCACAACCTTTGTAGCGTGATCACGCATAGCGGCTGCACAACCTGCAATTTCTTCAGTTGTCTCTGCTTTTGCACTCTTTGTAGACAAGGCTGAAAGAAATGCCGCATTCTGAGTAGGAGTGGTTTCCCCACTCATTATCTCATTCATAACCGTATATGCCTCATCATAAGTCAAATCCTGCTTATTAACAATTTTCACAATAGCTTCCTTAATCATTTTAATTCCTCACTTTCATTATGTATCATTTATTTTTTCAATTATCTTCTTTCCCCTTTACTTCTATTATTTTTTCTTTATTTTCTTCATTATTACTTACATTGTTATTTCATTGTTTGCTTCACTAACTGTTAGCTTCACTAACTGTTCACTTTACTAACTGTTCGCTTCACTAAATTCTCTTACAACTCTAGAAAATTTTTAAGCATTTGTCTGCCATTTGGTGTCATTATTGATTCAGGGTGAAACTGAACTCCGTAAATCGGATAATCCTTATGCTGCACTGCCATTACTTCACCATCAATTGTGGTTGCAGTAACTTCAAGACACTCAGGTATCGTATCCTTATTTGCTGCTAAAGAATGATATCTTGCCACCAAAGCTTTTTCATCCATTCCCTTAAACAGCAAAGAATCTGTCTTTACATTAACTTCTGACTGCTTGCCATGCATAAGTTCTTTGGCATATGTAATCTGTGCTCCATATGCCTGGCATATTGCCTGGTGTCCTAAGCAAACACCAAGTGTTGGGATTTCCTTTCCCAAAGTCTTTGCTGCTTCTACAATCACTCCGGCATCTTCAGGTCTTCCAGGTCCAGGAGAAAGAATTATCCTCTCAGGCTTTAAGCTTCTTATCTCTTCGATAGTCATTTCGTCATTTCGTATAACTTTAATATCAGAATTTATTTCTCCTATAAGTTGGTAGAGATTGTAAGAAAAGCTGTCATAATTATCAATCAACAAAATCATACTTCAACCTCCTGTGCCATCTTAAGTGCATTTACTACTGCTTTTGCTTTATTTATGCACTCCTGATATTCCTTCTCAGGTACTGAGTCAGCAACGATGCCTGCGCCACTTCTTACAAATACTTTATTGTTTTTCTTGTAGGCAATTCTTATTGCTATGCAGGTATCCATGTTTCCGGTGAAATCAATATATCCGATTGCACCGCCATATATGCCTCTCTTGTTTTTCTCAAGTTCCCCGATAAGCTGACATGCTCTGATTTTCGGAGCTCCTGATAGCGTTCCTGCCGGAAGCACTGCTGCTATTGCATCCAAAGCGTCATGCTTTTCATCAATCTCACCTCTTACTGTGGAACCAATATGCATAACATGAGAAAATCTTTCAATCGAATGCAGTTTTTCAACCTTCACACTGCCAAATTTACTGATTTTTCCTAAGTCATTTCTTCCAAGATCAACAAGCATGTTGTGCTCTGCAAGTTCCTTTTCATCTGACAAAAGATTTGCTTCAAGCGCCTTGTCCTCTTCCAAATCCTTTCCTCTTGGCCGCGTTCCTGCCAAAGGGAAAGTATGTAGCACACCATTTTCCAGTTTAACCAGCGTTTCAGGCGATGCCCCTGCAACCTCTACATCCGTTCCTGAAAAGTAAAACATGTAAGGAGAAGGATTTATCGTTCTTAAAATTCTATAAGTATTTAAAAGACTTCCTTCAAATTCTGCACTTAAACGATTTGACAAAACAATCTGGAATATGTCTCCTTCATGAATATGATACTTTGCTTTTTCAACCATCTCACAGAAGTTTTCTTTATCAAAAAGCGGTGTTACCTCTGAAAGCAATCTTCCACTGTCTTCCTTTTTCTTTGCGCCATTTTTAATTAAGTCAAGTATTTGCTTTAATTCAACTACTGCCTTGTTATAACCCGTTTCCGGATCCTCCAGGCTGATATTCACCATTAAAACAATCTTTTGTTTGAAATTGTCAAATGCGATAACCTTATCGAAAAGCATCAAATCAACATCTTTAAATTCTTCAATGTCTACCGCCTCGCACTTTGTGGTTGGCTCACTGTAGTTAAGATAATCATATGAGAAATATCCAACCAGACCACCTGTAAAAGTAGGAAGATAAGGAAGTGACGGGCTTTTGTACTCAGAAAGAATTTGTCGTAAATAAATATCCGGATTTTCAACCTTAAACGATACATTTCCAGCCTTCATTTCACCATTTATACAAGTAATCTCCATTTTAGGCTCATATCCCAAAAATGTATATCGTCCCCATTTTTCATTCTCTGCCGCTGATTCAAGCAAATAGCAGTGCTTTGATACATTCTTTAAAATTCGAAGCACCTCCATCGGAGTCGTAAAATCCGATAAGACCTCGCAGCTTACAGGGATAACCTTGTACTCGCCTTTTTTGGCATATGCCTTTACTTCGTCAAGTGTTGGTGAAAATTTCATGATAACCTCGCCTTTCTTTTGTAAGAGAATGTTATCTGCAGGCATTTTTATAAAAAAAGTCCCTGACAGATGTTAATCTATCAAGGACGAAAATACTTATCCGCGGTGCCACCTTGAATTCACAGGCCTTAACCCATGCTCTTACAGAATACAATCATATTCCCGACAACTAACGCGTGCCCTGCGTCGCAGAATACTCGGAAAAATTTTCCTTTGACTGCGCCCTCCGCGGTCCATTTGACAACTTGTTTCTTACCCGGTTCTCATCCACCCGGGTTCTCTGTAAAGGCATCATTGCCGTTATCTCCGCATCAACGGTTTAGCTTTATTGCTTTAATTGAATGAAGTATAATATAACCCGTTCATTTTGTCAACTGTTTTTTACCTAACCTGAAACGGCATGTTAATTCATCCCGCCATTTTTCACATTTCAGCTTGCAATTAATCGACGATGATAATAATATACCCATAATCTCATAGTTTTAATTTTTATTATCGCTGTCATTAAGGAGTTTGCCTTGAACGCAAAAAACATAGCACAATTTCATCTTCCGGGACTTTTCGAGTTCTATGAGCTGTACAAAATATTCCTGCCGCTTTTCTACGAGCACAGAGAATATTTTTATGATTTCTGCGAAATAAGTTCAATATATGGCGCACCATATGACTGCATATGGGGCGGCGGTCGTGTTGGCTTTGGCGATAACGACGCCACAGAAGTTTTTAATCTCATGAAGGAATATGGCATCTCTTCACGACTTACCTTCAGCAACTCACTCATAAGAGAAGAACACTTAAAAGACAGAAAATGCAACCGCCTTTGCAAAATCTTTGAAGCCGCAGGCCAAAGCAAAAACGGAATAATAGTTCACTCTGATTTGCTGCTTGACTACTTGAAAGAGCACTACCCTTCTTATTATTTCGTTTCTTCCACAACCAAAGTCCTTACAGATTTCAAGGAGTTCAAAAAGGAGCTTGAAAGAGACGATTTTTCATTTGTCGTGCCTGATTTCAGACTGAACAAAGCATTTAATCAATTGAAAATGCTTACTTCCAAAGAAAAGAACAAAGTGGAATTTCTTTGCAACGAGTGCTGTTTTGTCGGCTGTAAAGACAGAAAAGCATGTTATGAGAATGTAAGCAGGAAAGCTTTAGGTGAAGATTGCGAAGAGCACATATGCCGTTCACCGCGCGCATCTTTGGGCTATGTTTTCTCTGAAGCAATGAAAAGCCCTATGTTTATAGGGCTTGATGATATACAAAATATTTATCTTCCGATGGGCTTTAACAACTTCAAAATAGAAGGCAGAAGCTTAGGAAGTGCTATTGTTTTGGAATTTTTACTGTATTATTTAACAAAACCGGAATACAGACTTAATGTGAGAGAAAAAATCTACCTTAATTCAGCACTTGATTTGTTTTAAACGCCAAACTGAATTCAGCACTCGATTTGTTTAAACGCCAGACTGAATTCAGCACTCGATTTGTTTAAACGCCAGACTGAATTCAGCACTCG
>JAKSSA010000041.1 GCA_024403335.1 Lachnospiraceae bacterium | reverse complement strand
ATTTTATATGTGAATATTTACGAAATTAACACAGAAAATTACTATTATTCAAATAATAAAAAATTTGATAATAATATTTCATTAGATGGCTTAGTTCCAACTGAACAAGATATATTTTCATATACTATGTCCAAGCATCCTTTCTGCCGTCTTTTTATCACCGTTTTTTAATAATCTTCTTATTTCTGTACTTGACACTTTTTTTCCATCCAGACAGACATCATCCACAACTTCAATTTCAAACCCGTATTTTTCAGACATCTCTTTAAGATTATCAACATTTCCCTCTCTGTTATGTCCGAATCTGAAATCTTTTCCACACGCCAAGAATCCAATATTTAATTTATCCACCAGAATTTCACGAATAAAAGTCTCATACTCCATTGATGCTATTTCCGAAGTCAGCTTGCAAACAATAATTTCCGTTTCTGCAGGTATTATTTTCCTCAAGCTTTCATAATCGCATATGCGCTCACTGTTTACAGGTTCCATAATAAGAACACAGCTTTTCATATCATGAAAAGAGGCATACAAAGCAGCACGCCTTAACAATTCAGCATGTCCTTTGTGAAAGCCATCTATCTTTCCTATGACTATTGCACGCTTATATTCACTTTTCAATATATTGGAAAGTTCTAATTCATACATATGTCAAGTCATTCCTTCCTTCTGTATATATCAGGAACAAACATTTTTTTAGGAAACAATATGTAGTTACTTCTCTTTCTTTCATATAAACCATAGAAATAGCCTGTAGAAGTGTACATTCTGTATACATTTTCGTTTTTTATTATATCTGACTCTGATAAAAGTCTTCCATCCTCACATATAAGTTCATCATAACGAATAGGATTTCCATTATCAAGAAGATAATCACTTTCGGCAACAGTTACAAGCTTTGGTAAATTAGGAAATGCTAAATCAACCTTCATCTTTGCAGTTCTTTCATTTCCTTCTTTTACAAGTCTTTCAATATCTTCTAATGTATAAGAATTTTCAAGACTGAAATCTCCAACTTTAGTCCTTGTAAGTTCTGTCATACATGCAAAGCCGTTAAGTTTATAACCAATATCTCTGATCAAGCTTCTTATGTATGTACCGCTTCCACATTCCACAAAAATCACAGCTTCTTCAATAAAGCCCTGTTCATTTTTTATTACTTCTTCCAGTTTTATGTCTTTAATAATTACTTCGCAGCTTTTACGTTCTATTTCCTGTCCAGATCTTGCATATTCATAAAGTCTCTTGCCTTCTATTCTTTTAGCTGAATACATCGGTGGCATTTGATTATAAGTACCAATGAAAGAATTCAAAGCTTTTTCAAGTTCTTCTTCTGTGATTTTCATTTCACAGCTTCTTAATACTTCTCCCGTTATATCTTCGGTATCCGTCTCAAATCCAAACTTCATTCTTCCTCTGTAACATTTACCTTTATCAGGCATCATATCACATAATCTAGTTGCACTTCCAAGACAAAGTAAAAGCACACCACATGCTAAAGGATCTAAAGTTCCGGTGTGCCCTATCTTTTTAAAATGTAATATGCCGCGCAACTTTGCAATTACATCATGAGATGTAAAACCTGATGGTTTATTAATATTTATTATTCCATCATACATAGCTTAGCATTTCCTTTTTCAATTAATCCTTATACTTACTTTCATCATAACAGCACTCACGAACAGGATTTTCAGACATAACCTTGTCAATAATCGCGTCCATTTTTTCGCCGTTTTCCATTGATTCGTCAAGAATAAAAGTAAGTTCCGGAGTATATCGCATGTTAAGAGTTCTTGCAAGATAGCTTCTCATGAAAGAAGATGCGCTTTTTAACCCCTTCAGAGTATCAGCCTTTTCTTCCTCTCCTGACAAAACACTTATATATATCTTTGCCGTCTTTAAATCCGGAGCTACATAAACTTCTGTTACGGATGTAAAAGGATGTATTCGCGGATCGCTTAGCTCTCCGCGGATACAATTTGATATTTCTTTTAAGACTTCCTGATTAATTCTTGTATTTTTAATACTGTTTTTTCTCATTCTATCTCTTTACCTCTTCAAGTACATAGAATTCCGCAATATCGCCTTCCTTGATATCATTAAACTTATCAAAGAGGATACCGCATTCAAATCCCTTAGCAACTTCCTTGGCATCATCTTTTTCTCTCTTCAAAGAAGCAACATTGCCGTCAAATATTTCCTGACCGTCACGAGTAATTCTTGCCTTGGCATTTCTTGTAACCTTACCGTCTGTAATATAAGAACCTGCAATAACACCAACCTTTGAAGCCTTAAATAATGCTCTGATTTCACAATGGCCGATAACCTTTTCCTCAAATACGGGGGCAAGCATACCCTTCATTGCATTTTCAACTTCATTGATAGCATCATAAATAACATTATAATACTTAATTTCAACGCCTTCTCGCTCTGCACTTTCCTTAGCTGAGTTATCTGCCTTAACGTTAAAGCCGATAATAATTGCATTACTTGCGCTTGCAAGTGCAACGTCACCTTCCTTAATAAGACCGGCTGCGCTATGAATAACCTTAACATTGACTTCATCATTTGAAAGGTCTCTTAAGCTCTTAGAAACTGCCTCTACTGAGCCCTGTACGTCTGCTTTTACGATAATGTTCAAGTCTTTAAGCTCACCAGCCTGAATCAAAGCATCAATATTACTCATAGAAATCTTGTTCTTGGTTTCAGCAAGCAATTTCTTTCTATGCTGGTTCTGATATGCATCAGCGATTTCTTTTGCTTCCTTTTCTGTCTTTGTAGCAATAATAATTTCACCTGCTTCAGGTACTGACTTCAAACCAAGTATTTCTACAGGTGTTGAAGGCGTAGCTGATTTAACAGTCTTACCTGTACAATCTGTCATTGTACGAACTTTACCATATACAGAACCAATCGCAACAAAATCGCCCTGCTTTAAAGTACCCTTCTGTACAAGAACTGTAGCCATAGGTCCTCTACCCTTATCAAGCTTTGCTTCAATTACAACACCTCTTGCTTTTCTGTCAACATCAGCTTTAAGTTCCTGTAATTCAGCTATAGTAAGAATTGTTTCAAGCAAATCATCGATACCTGTACCAACCTTTGCAGAAACAGGAACGAATTCATAATCGCCACCCCATTCCTGAGGAACAATTTCCTGCTCTGACATTTCATTCATCAATCTCTGAATATTTGCTGCAGGCTTATCAATCTTGTTCATTGCAACAATTATAGGCACTTTCGCTGCCTTTGCATGATTAATTGCTTCAATTGTCTGGGGCATTACACCATCATCAGCAGCAACTACTAATACAGCGATATCTGTAGCCATTGCACCACGTAAACGCATGGCTGTGAAAGCTTCATGACCTGGTGTATCAAGGAAAGTAATCTTCTTTCCGTTAATCTCTACCATATATGCACCAATGTGCTGAGTAATACCACCTGCTTCTCTTGCGGTAACATGTGTTTTTCTTATTGTATCAAGCAAAGAGGTCTTACCATGGTCAACATGACCCATAACACAGACTACAGGAGGTCTTTCAATTGCATTCTCATCCTCTGCAGGAATATCCTCTATAAGCTTTTCAATTTCACTCTTTTCCTTGCTTACAAGAATATCAAACAAAGTAATAACCATTTCTTCAGCTTCATCATAGGTAAACTCAGTATTAATATTGGTATTGAACATATTATACTTTGCACCATTTTCATATCCCCAAAGACGCTTGAAGAAATCTGTCTGATTAATCTGCATTTTATCTATAAGTTCACGTGCAGAAACAACATCTCCAATTGATATTTCAGTTATTACAGGCTTTTCAACAGGCTTTACTACAGTCTTTATAAATGTAGTCTTTCCTATTACCTTGCCCTTCTTACCACCCTTCTTTGAATCATTTTCATCGTCATAATCGTTGAAGGATTTTGCCTTATCTCTGTTTTTATTACTTAAACGGGCATTTCTGCTATCGACTGCTTTATCTGTTCCAACAGGAACGGCAGACGGCTTGGATTTTTGTACAGCTCTGCCTCTGCTTCCTCTCTTATCATCGTCATCATCATCAAACTTCTTTCCGGCTTCATCATTAAAAGCAGGTTTTCTGTCCTTATTAAACGGTTTATTAAAACCATCATTATTCTTAGGACCTGAAAACTTCTTATTGTCCCTATCTCGGAAATTATTATCGCGATGCTCGCCATTTCCTGAAGCTTTTCCATTATTATTTTTTGAGAATCTGTCATTTCGATCGTTTCTTTCATTTTTATCATTACGATCGTTTCTGTCTCTGTTAGAACCAAAAGTACGTTTTTCGCCCTTAACAAATTCTTTCTTCTCACTAGAAGCAGGCTTTTCTGTATTTACAGTTACCTTTCTTCCTGTAACAGAAGTGTTCTGTAAGCTAGCACCAAGCTGATCAAGTGTAAGTCCTGTAAATCCCTTATCCAAAGGTTTCTCTGTTTTTTCCTCTTTGACTGCTTCTACAGTTTTTTCTTTAACAACTTCTTTTTCTGCAGCCTTTACAGTATTTTCCTCTTTTTTAGGTACTTTAACCTCAGAAGCTGTCTTAACCTCTTTAGCTTCCTTATTTTCCTTAACTTCTTTAACTTCCTTAGCTTTAACTTCTTTTTCAGCCTGTACTGTAGCGGTTTTTTCAGCTTCCTTCAAAACCTTCTTAGGTTCTTCTACAGTACTTTTTGCCTTTTCTGTTACAGTTTCATTTAAAACTGTATCATTTTCGCTCTTGGCATTTCTTGGACCAGCTGTTCTCTGTCTCATTCCACCAAGTGTCTGAGGAGATCTGTTACCTCTGATTCCACCCTGTGGTTCCTGTTTGCGATTTGGATCATTGGTTCTAAGTCCCCCCTGAACGGGTGCCTTACGTGGTCCGCCTAATGTAGATCTTGATGCATTAGCACCCTGACCATTGTTTCCGGTTACTTGATTTTTTTTCTGATTATTCTGTTCTAATCCCGGCATAGTTCTCCCTTTTCTATAATTATTCAAATAATCTTCTAATTACTTCTGCCATTTTTTCATCTGTGACAGCTATTGAAGACCTTAATTCCTTACCTATTCTGTGACCTAATTCTTCCTTGGTTCCGAAAAATACTATGGGTACTTTATAAAATGTGCAAGAATCATTAAAGTTTTTCTTCGTATTATCAGAAGCATCCATGGCAATGATTACCAGCTTGGCTCTGCCTTCTTTAATGCTTTTTTCTACTGAAAATTCACCACTTTGTATATATCCAGCTTTGCAGGATATAGAAATATATGACCAAACTTTGTTATTCTCCATCAAAAGCCCTCAGCAATTCCTCTGTCACTTCATCTGGGATTGTACAATCAAGAGCTTTAGCTAAAGATTTCTTTTTCAATCCCATCTCAAGGCACTCCCTACTGTTGCAAAGATAAGCGCCTCTTCCATTACTTTTACCTTTATCAAGAAAAACCTGTCCTTCTTTGTTTCTTACAACACGAATTAAGTCCTTCTTTTCCCCTGTTTTTCCACAAGCAACACAGGTACGTAATGGTATTTTCTTAGCTTTTAAAGGCATTATTCTTCCCCGTTCTGTACTGTATCTGCTTCCTGGTCCTGTGATTCGCTCTTGATATCAATCTTGTAGCCTGTAAGCTTTGCAGCAAGTCTTGCATTCTGACCTTCCTTACCAATGGCAAGTGACAACTGATCATCAGGTACAACAACACTTGCAATAAAATCACCATTTTCATTCTCAGAAATTTCTACTGAAGAAACCTTTGAAGGACTAAGTGCGTTTCTGATCAATTCATAAGGATCATCACTCCAAGGAACAATATCAATTTTTTCTCCACCAAGTTCATTTACTACTGCATTAACTCTTTCGCCATTTACACCAACACATGAACCAACAGGATCAACATTCTCATCATAAGACTGTACGGCAATCTTTGTTCTTGAACCCGCTTCACGTGCAATACTGATAATTTCAACAGTTCCGTCTGCAATTTCTGTAACTTCTTCTTCAAATAATGAACATACAAGTTCCGGATGAGTTCTTGAAACCGTAATCTTAGGACCCTTGCTTGTATTTTCAACCTTAATAACATAAGTTTTTAAGGTCTTTCCTCTTTTCATTGATTCTCCAATGATTTGTTCATTTTCAGGAAGAATAGCATCCACTCTGCCAAGTGAAATCATGCAGTTTCCACGTGATTCAAAAGAAATTCTACCTGTTACAACATGATCAAGCTTTGCAGCATATACTTCGTATAATTCTCTTCTTTCTTCTTCACGAAGCTTCTGAGTAAGAACCTGCATAGCTTTTTGTGCAGCAATTCTGCCAAATGCAGGAATCTTCTGCTCGAACTTACAAATATCTCCGATTTCATGCTTTTCATTAGGGAAACATGCATCAGCATCTTCAACACTGATTTCCTTTAAATCATCATAAACTTCTTCAACAACTTCTTTATTTAAAAATACGCAATAGCCACCTGTTTCCTTGCTGATTTCAACGCTTACGCTTACGCTGTCATTTTCTTTTCTGTTAAATCTGAGCTGATCCTTTGCAGCAACTAAAATCGCACTTGAAACTGTTTCAAATAAGACTTCTTTCTTAATTCCTCTTTCTTTAGCCATTTCTTCAATAGCTGCGAGTATTTCTACTCCAACATCAACCTGTTCAACTTTCTTTTTAGTAGTTCTTGCCATTTTATCCTCCTGTATATTTCTACTATTTGTTTCAAATTTTACTATTCAAATAATACTTTTACCAATGCTGCATCTTTCTTATTAATTACTATTTTCTTTTCATCGGTTTCAAAAGTAATACTTTCGCCATCAAAGCCCGTAAGAATTGCCTCAAACTCTTTAATTCCATCATCCATTGCCTTAAAAAGCTTTACCTCAACCTTTTCACCAAGAGAATATCTGAAATGATTATCTCTCTTTAAAGTTCTCGTTAATCCCTTTGATGATACCTCAAGAACATACTGTTCTGCAAATATATCAAGTTCATCAAGCAAAGGATCTACCTTTCGTGAAAGAGCTTCGCAATCATCCGTAGAGATATAATCTTCTTCTTTATCAATAAAAATTCTAAGATAATAATCTCTTCCTTCTTTAACGAACTCAATATCATATAATTTCAAATTGAGTTCCTCGATGATGGGCATTGTAATCTCTTTAACCTTCTCTTCAATCAATGAAGGTGACATCGTCTTATTATTCATAAATACCCCTAACAAACATTTGAGAGTGGCTTTCGCCACTCTCAAACTAAAAAACTATAGATACATTATTTGTATAGCACAATAATCTAAAAAATGCAAGTAAAACTTTATAAAAGCTCTAAAATAAAGCTCTAAAACCACTTTTTATACTTTTTAATAACCGACTAATTAAGATTCTTGTAATAATTCATGAGACAGCCATCGAGAATAATCTGTCTTTCATCATCGGTCAAGGCTTCAAGCTTCAGTTCAAATTTTTCGAAGCTTTCATGATTATAAACATACGCATTAATAACTTCTGCCTTATCTTTGATAGCCTGTCTTATATTAGGAATAAAGAGTGAATCGCCTTTGTGGAAAGGTAAATTTCCATCAATAACGAAAGGAATCATTCCCCAGTTAATAAGATTTGAGCGATATCTCTTGGTTGCATATTCTTTAGCTATATTAGCCAAACCGCCAAGCACTCTCTGGCAGCTTGCAGCCTGTTCTCTTGCAGAGCCGTCTCCTGGCTTATTTGCATAAACAACAGATCCTATTTCAATTCTTTCATAAGGAACTTCAAATTTTTCTTCAATAGCAGAAAGAACACTGCTTAATTCTTCAGCATATTTTATATAATCCTGCTTCGCTATACCAGAAATTCTTTCTTTTTCTATTGAATTAATTCTCTTTGCGTTCTTTACATATGAAGGATCTTTTCTGGAAAGAGTAAATTCAGCAAGCTTCAAAGGATTTGAACGATAAGATGAGGTTTCTCCAGAAGGAATTAATTCATCTGTTGTGGTAACAGGATCATGGATTTCTGAAACCACTTTAAGAAGAATATTATCTGACAGCTCTTCAATTGAAGGCCAGTCAACAATGCCAGGACCAAATTTAAGAGGAACCTCTTTATCAGCTTTATTAAAGCCATTATATACTCGTTTCTCATAAATTGATTTATCAAAATGATACTCAGGGCATTTATACTCAACATCAAGTTCATCTGCTCCTGTAAGGAAGCCCTTGTTCTTTGCTGTAGCAGCTATTGATCTTGCATCCATTAATGCAACACTTGCAATCTGGCCATTAGTAATCTTTGAACCTTCTCTGTTAGGGAAGTTTCTGGTTGAATGACGAATACTCAAGCCACCATTCTGAGGTACATCTCCAGCACCAAAGCAAGGTCCGCAAAATGCTGTTCTGATAGTCGCACCGGTTTCAATAAGCTTTGAAAGATATCCATTTCTGGAAAGTTCAAGCAATATAGGCTGGCTTGCAGGGTATACGCTAAATGAAAATACATCGTTGCCAACATTTGAGTCACCAATAATGTCAGCTGCAGCGCAAATATTTTCAAATCCGCCACCTGCACATCCTGCAATAATTCCCTGTTCAACAAGGAGATTACCGTTAACAATCTTATCTCTCAAATTAAACTGAACATCATTATTCTCAAGAGAAATTTTAGCTTTCTCTTCAGTTTCTCTAAGTATATCTTCAAGATTAGCTTTAAGTTCCTTAATAGTATATGCATTACTTGGATGGAAAGGCAATGCAATCATAGGACGTATTTCTGAGAGGTCGATTTCAATGAGAGAATCATAGAAAGTAACATCATCAACTTTAAGCTCTGAATATGCTTCTTTTCTTCCATGCTTTTCGTAAAACTCTTCTACCAAAGCATCAGTTTCCCAAATAGATGAAAGACATGTAGTTTCAGTAGTCATTACATCTATACCAATTCTGAAATCAACACTTAAATTCTTAATTCCTTCACCAAAGAATTCTAAAACTTTATTCTTTACAAAACCTTTTGAAAATACTTCCTTGATTAATGCAAGTGCAACATCCTGAGGGCCTACACCAGGGATAGGCTTATTGGTAAGATGAATACCAACTACCTTAGGTCTGTCAATATCATAGGTTCTCTTCAAAAGCTGCTTAACAAGTTCGGGACCACCCTCACCTACAGCCATTGTTCCTAACGCACCGTATCTTGTATGTGAATCTGAACCAAGTATCATCTTTCCGCATTCAGCAAGCATTTCTCTTGCATACTGATGAATTACGGCCTGATGAGGAGGAACAAAAATACCACCATATTTTTTTGCACATGAAAGACCAAATTGATGATCATCTTCATTTATTGTGCCACCAACCGCGCAAAGACTGTTATGACAGTTTGTCAATGCATAAGGAATAGGAAACTCTGTAAGTCCGCTTGCTCTCGCTGTCTGAATAATTCCTACGAAAGTAATATCATGTGATGCAAGTTTATCAAACTTAATCTTAAGCTTATCATCATTTCCTGAAACATTATGGTTCATTAATATCTTATATGCCAAAGTTTTCTTTTTAGCTTCCTTTAATGTTTCACCATCAAGTGCATATCCCTTATATGAAGTCACTCCTTCATAATCAGTAAGAACATCGTAACCATTAAATACATAAGCTCCATTTGCAAATAATTTCATAATTGCCTCACTTCTCTAAATTCTTTATGAAAATATCACCAAAATAACGAGACATTTCACGAATTCTTTTTTAATATAAAAAAAGTAGAACTTTTAAGTTCTACAAATATTCCCACAAAAAAGCTTAAAGCCAATTTGTGGGATAATATTTAATAAACAAAGCCTTCCTTGATGCTTAAAAGATATTTATCATCGCAATCTGAACGTCCGGAAGTTCCATAAAACAAGCCGGCACCTGTTTTAAGAGTTAAAAAATAGTTTTCGCCCTTCTTTTCAAATGCGATATTAATCTTTCCATCATACTTTCCATGAAATTCGCCTGATGAAACCTGCAATTCCTTCTCACCTTCAAACTTAAATACTACAGTAAGTGCAGCAAAGTCAGATGCAGTAGTCATATCAACAGACTTATAATTAATTTTTTCTTTCTTACCACTTTCCAAACTTAAATCTGATGCAATATCAAAAATTTCCTCATTGTCCATATAATCAGACATAAAATAAATGTCAATATCTTCGAGCTTCAAGTCTGTATCATTTTTAACAACCATCTTGCCATTTCCAAGGGCTTCGATAACTATCAGTAAAACTACCAAAACAACAACTAAAGATGAAACAAGAGCAGTAATTTTTAATTTTGAAGCATCCGGTTTGTTCTTGTTACTCTTATCATTATTGACTGTATTAACAACGTTCTTCATAAATAAAACTCCATAAAAGTTACTTCACACAATATTTTGAAAATATCATGTAACAGATATAGTCTGTCAGTCTTTATTGGCAAATTTGAGCATGAAGCATACCTGTAAATCTCCAATTCCCAAATCTACCGGCACCTGTAAGGTCCTGATTTCAGGTGCAGTTAATACTACCTGACCTTCACCTAATGCAGGTGGTGTAATATCAATAAGAATATTATCATCAGCCAATATAGTCGCAGCATTACCCATTATCATATTGCCAAGTTCAGAAAGCGCACTCCTTGCCATTTCATCAAGTGAATTAACTTCCATGCCACACATCATTGCTGATGCAATCTTTTTAGCGACTTCCTCATTAAAAATCAGCACAACCTGTCCTGTTATCTCACCGGTTATACCAAAAATAATATATATCTGTCTTTCTTCAGGAATACTCTGAGCAAGCTGTAACTTACCAATTTTAGGATCAAGCATGCATACTTGTTTAAAAACATGCACCGAAGAAATTAAAAACGGATTCAAATGTTCTGGTCTAATTTCCATCTTTGCCCCCAATTAAGCATTATTTTCTTTCATTTGTTCAACACAAAAAACAGCGTCATGCAAATGACTGAAGTATTTTAACAAAAAAGTCATCTGTTTTCAAGAGCTTTTTTCAATTTAATAGCTAATGCACCACATATATCCGGAAACAAAATCCCATCCTTGAAGATGGGACTTAAATTTTATTTATCCTTCTTTTTAGAAACAAATGAAGGAACTATAACATCATAATCATTCTTCGTCACTTTCGTATTCTGGCGTGATGGCATTGAAACTGACTGAAAACCAGCTGGCGAAGGATAAGGTTTCTTGGCCTGTTCTGCTGAATCAGCTTCATTGTTTCTATTCAAAACAGCGCTCTTATACTGTTCAGTTCTCTCTGTTGCCTTCTGATACTGAGCATTCTTAAAGCCCTCATTCATGGTACGAGCTTGCATAAAAGACGGACGAGCAGGCTGTGCCGGCTTTTGAACAGGCTGTTTTTCATCGGTTGTATTTGCTCTATTCTGTTTAAAAGCTTCATAGCTTTGTGTAAAACTTGGTCTGAATGCGGGAGGAGGAGTTACAGTTTCAGTATTTTCAACTGTATTACTTTTACCTACACCTGTACAGATTACAATACATGTTGCCTCATCTGTATGCTCTGTATCCTTGCTCGGATTTAAACCTGTAATAACAACTGCATCATCAGCAAGCTGTGATGTAAATGTATCTACAGCATCATAGAAGGACTTCATGGGAACATTACCACCAAAATAAATAAGACCATTTTTAGCACCCTGAATTGACTTATCAAGTAAAGGTGAATTTGTTGCCTGCTCCATAGCATCAATACAACGATTCATACCCTTGCCATAGCCAACACCAATTACAGACTCACCCTGATCACGCATTACTGTACAAACATCAGCAAAGTCAACATTTACAAGGAAAGTATTACTTACTAAACTTGTGATTGCCTGAACACACTGAAGAAGCACCTGATCTGCTTCATGGAATGCATCTGCCATGTCAATGTCGCTTGGCAAAATTTCAATAAGCTTATCATTTGGAACAACTATCAAAGTATCAACATTGCCACGAAGTTTTTCAATTCCTTCCTCAGCAACCATCTTCTTTCTTCTTCCTTCAAAGCCAAAAGGCTTAGTTACAACACCAATTGTAAGGATTCCTTTTTCCTTAGCAAGTTTGGCAATAATGGGGGCTGAACCTGTACCTGTACCACCACCCATACCACAGGTAACGATAACCAAATCAGCATCTTCCATCTCAGCTCTAAGTTCATCCTTCTGCTCGTTTGCAGACTCTTCACCCTTTACAGGATCAGCTCCACAGCCAAAGCCATGTGTCAAATCCTTACCAATCTGTACTGTTCTCTCAGCAAGACATTTATCAAGCTGTGCTTTATCTGTATTAACTGCAACAAAATGAACATTTTCAACTTTATCCTGAATCATTCTGTCGATAGCATTATTACCACATCCACCTGTACCAAAAATAACAATTTTTGTCAATTCTCTCTCTGAATCGCTCATTTTCTAAAACCTCCATCGAAATCTATATCTTGTGTAATTTTTTCATAAAAGCAAATAACTATCACTTATAATGTATTATCTCACTAGCTACTATAATAATAGAACATAGCTAAAATAGCAAGCAATTTTTATCTTTTTTTGCCAAAAGCTGCCGTATTTTTAGTCAGTGTGATATAGGTCTTGCCTGTATCGTACTATTTTGGTCGATAGTGCCTGTAAAATCTATATACCACTCTCCATCTTTCGTTCTTTCTTTTGCCTTCAAAACAACATCAAAAACCGTATTAAAATCAGTCATTCTACCGCAGTAGACTAAGATATTTCCGCACTTTAAGGTTATATGCCCGTTAGCCTCTAAAGTTATTTCATTAAGTTCAACGTCATATTCGTAAGACAAGCCTGTTATCTCATATATTTTCCTGAGATTTCTTTCATCTCCGGGTATTTTTTCGCCTATATTAAACGAATTAAAATCAAGCCCGTTTATTACAGGAATGCCAACCAATCTGCCATTTGATGTCGTTATTACATAACCCTCTTCATCAAGTATCAGATACTCTCCCATCGTGCAGACAGAGACAAAAGCACTTCTTGGATGAAGCTTGATTCGCACTGTATGATTATCTATTTTAAATACCTCATAGTTTTTAATTAAAGGAATCTCCACATCTTTGTCAGAATCATCCAAATAAATCATTAATGGTACATATTTTCTCAATCTTCCGGCAGTAACATATTCATACAATTCTTCATCTGAATAATTCATTGTATTTTCAAAAATAATATCTTTGATTATGTATTTGAAATGAAAATGTAAAGCAAAGGACAAAGACGCTATACAAACAACAGCAAATACTCCAAATATAATTTTCAGTTTTAATGAAAGTGAATTTCTATTTGTACCTGCCAAGGCTTTCCATTCTCCTCAATTCAAGATTATGTTCTATTGATTTTCTTGCGATACTTAATGCTATGGTCATTTCAATTGTCAAGCCAATAAGTGAACTGATTCCATAGCTTACAAACGGTAATGGAATACCTGTAGAAGGTATAGCATTAGTTGATACAAGCACATTAATGCAAACCTGAGCAGTTATGTGAATAGCTATACCATATGCAATCAATGTCTCAAAGCGGTTTACTGCTTTAGATGCAATGTATAAAAGACGGAATATCAGTAAAAGATAGATGAATAACAGTAAAAAGGCACCTAAGACTCCCAATTCTTCACAATAAATGGTAAAAATCATATCATTATAGCTTTCAGGTACATTTCCAAGCTTTTGCACCGAATTACCAAGACCTTTTCCTAAAAATCCGCCATTAGCTATTGCATACATTCCTTGCAGTATCTGTTGTCCTTTTTCATGTGTTTCTACTTCTCTCCAGATATTAATTCGCTCTATTCTAAAAGCATCAGTATGGAATATCATAAAGTATCCGGCTAATATTCCCAAAAAGACATACACAAATACTGCCGCAAACTGCTCCCATTTAAGTCCCATAAAAGTCATACCGAAAACTATAATAAGCATTACAATGGCAGTACTCAAATCCTCCTTCATTACAAGGACAATTAATATTCCT
This sequence comes from Lachnospiraceae bacterium, assembly GCA_024403335.1. GTDB lineage: Bacteria > Bacillota > Clostridia > Lachnospirales > Lachnospiraceae > JAKSSA01. The sequence goes on along the minus strand of JAKSSA010000041.1, from coordinate 3,495 downwards.
GTTAAGGCAAAATATACCGCAAGCGGAAACACATTCAAAACAAACTGATACCATTTAGTTATTTTTTTCCACCCCATTGTCTTTAATATCATAATAATCAGATAGGCAGAATATACAATCAAAAATGCTTTAGTAACTTCAGAGGGCTGTATAGTTTTATAATTGCCACTTTGTACATCACCTATAACAATCCATCGCTTATAATTATTGATAGGTTTATTCTGAATTAAAGGCATAAGCTGAAACAAAGCTACCACTATATACCCAAGTGTCAATATGGAAAAATACCATTTCTTGCCAAAAGGCAGCTCAGTTTTTAACATAAATCTGTTTACTAAACCAGTAATACCAATAATAAAAGAACCTGCATACATAACAAAAATGGAGGCAATACAATAAAGTAACTGGCGTTTAAAATAACTGTTTCCTTTTTCAGGCGCACTTGAGCTGTAAATCATCACAACACCGATTCCCATTACTATGGCAACCAGTAACAAAAGTGTATAATCATAATTTCTGAAGCGGCTGAATATGCGCTTAAGCCGCATTCTTGAAACAATCATCTTACCTCCAGGTAAAACCTATAATTGCTGCAACTACCATTATTATGGTAACTACTGTGAAATTTGTTGTAATCTTGGTTTCAACATATCCACACAATTCAAAATGATGATGAATAGGGGCCATTTTAAAAATTCTCTTTCCGCCTGAAATCTTAAAATAACCTATCTGAATAATATCTGATAAAACTTCTGCCAAGTAGATAAAACCAACTATTGCAATATAAATAGGTGTTTGTGTCAAAAATGCCGTTGAAGCAACAAATCCACCAATAGCCAATGCGCCCGTATCTCCCATAAAGACTGATGCAGGATTTGAGTTATAACAAATAAATCCAACCAAAGCACCAATCATAGCCGACACAGAAGGTGCAATCCCTGTATTTCCAAGAATTGTCACTACCAGAAAGAAAACGCTCAAAGCTATTGTAACTTTTCCACAAAGACCATCTAATCCGTCTGTTAAATTTGCACCATTCACAGTTCCAAGAAATACAAGTAAAAATACCGGAATGAATGCATATCCCAAATCAATATAAATACCGTTTTCAAATCCGCCTGTAAAAGGAATTAAAACCTTTGTTCCAACATTACTTCTTAAATAAAAATACAAGATAAAACCTAAAAGAACTACAAACTGTGCTAACAGCTTCTGCCAGGCACGAAGTCCCATCGATCTGTGTTTTACAACTTTAATATAGTCATCAGCAAAACCAATCATACCATATAAGAATGTTGTCAGAATAATTACCAGACTAATTTCACTATTTAAGCTGAAAAGCGCGCCTACTACTGTAAAGACAATAAGTATTACTATTCCGCCCATCGTAGGAGTTCCGGACTTTGTAAGATGTGTCTTCGGGCCATTATCCCTGACATTTTGTCCTACCTTAAGCTTTCTTAAAGCAGGAATCGCATATGGATATGCAATAACAGAAATCACAAATGAAATAATCAATGGCAACAAATTCTTAATCATAATTCCTCCACTATCTTGATGAAAAAACAGGAAATGTTATTATCTCATCTTCTGTTTCTTGATTTTTCTTTCCCAAATAATCATAATCAGGCTTAATTCCCATTGCAGGAAGAACATCCTTTAAAATGTCAACAGCCAGTTCAGTTGCTGTTCCTGCACTTCCGTTTAATTCAGGAACATGAATATTATCTAAAACTACATATATAATCAGTTTAGGATCATCTGCAGGTACACTTCCTATAAAAGAAACCAAATAATCGTCTTCTGGTGTTGTAAGTTTTTCAGCAGTACCTGTTTTTCCTGCTATTTTATACCCATCAATGTCAGCCTTTCTTGCGGTTCCGTCAACAACTGTCAGCCTTAATGCTTCTTTAATTACATTAGCGGTCTCTTCTGAAACAGTCCTTTGTAAAATTTTAGGTTCAAAGCTTTGAATCACCAAACCATCTGCAGAACGAATTTCTTTAACAAGATGTGGCTCATAATAATAACCGCCATTTACCAACGACGCATATGCACTTGCAAGCTGTATCATGGAAACGGTAAAAGACTGTCCGAAAGATGATGAAGCAAGTTCTGTTGCCCTCAGATTTCCAAGTGAAATAAGACTTCCCTTAGCCTCACTAAAGCTGTCTATTCCCGTTTTTTCTCCAAAAAGAAAATGATTCTGATAAGAACTAAAAGCATTTTTTCCAAGCAAAGCTGCGATCTGCATTAAACCATCATTACACGAAAGCGATATAGTGTCAAGAAGCGAAATATCTCCATGACCATTCCTGTTATGACAATGAATCTCATATTCAGGAAATACTTCAGAACCATCGCATAAAAATCTTGTAGTTCTGTCTACCAAACCTTCTTCCAAAGCTGCCGCCACAGTAAACGGCTTAAAAGTAGAACCTGGCTCATATGCATCGCAAACACAGAAATTTCTCCACATTTTAAACTTTAAATCAAGAAATTGTTCATCAGTTAAATCAAGTAACAGATCTTTAGGGTAAGCATAATCCAGATTGCCATAATCATTAGGATTATATCCATAGTTTGACTGCATTGCATATATTTCACCGGAATTTGGATCCAACAGAATAACACCAAGGTTATCAGCGCCTTTTTCTCTTAAAAACTTTTCAGAATGAGTCTGAACAATGTATTGAATACCTAAATCCATTGTCGATATCAGTGATCTGCCATCCTGCTTCTTAGAAGAAGTTTCATATATCATTCCATCAAAATCATAATAACCATATCTGCGCCCATCTATTCCCTTTAAAAGATCATCATAGTAAGCTTCCAGACCATAGCTTCCTTCAAGTGAAGAATTACAATGTCCAATTATATGCGATCCTGTCGTACCATTAGGATATACTCTTTTATAGCTTTCTTCAAACCATATTCCCACAACAGACTTAGAAAGACTTTTTCCTGTATTTAAATCAACTAATTCCTTGCAATACTGTTCAAATGCTCTTCTCTCACTTTCAGAAACATGCTGCTTCATTATCCTGTATTGAGAGTTTTGTCCAAGTGCTAAGGCATCATCTATTTTTTGTTCTTCTATTCCAAAGTATTTATTTAATACAAGCTTCGTGACCTCCAAAGCCATTGGATCGTTTTTCTTTGAGTCATCAACAAATTTAGGATCAAGTATCAGATTATATTCTATTGTGCATTCTGCCAAAGTATAATAATTTCTGTCAAAGATGCTTCCTCTTACACTCCTTATTACACTTGAAGTATAAGTTTGCTGTTCTAAAACTTTTTGCTTATATCGTTTAGTTAATGAAACCTTAACAACAAATCCCATACAAACTGCAAAAAGGGCAAAAATAACAAAAAAGACTATATAAAGCCTTTTTTTGTCTTTTTTATTATATGATTTGTTTAGATATTCACAGTTCTTAATACGTTCCATAATGCAATTACGTTCGGGTCTTCTAATGCAGTTACAGTTTG
>JAKSSA010000040.1 GCA_024403335.1 Lachnospiraceae bacterium | reverse complement strand
TACGTAATATGAACAAGAAATTGGAGATTAGTTACGGATGAAATTAAGGATTTGGGAATTATATACGTAATGTAAGCAAGGAAATTACGGATGAAATCAAGGATTTAGAAATTAGATACGTAATATGAACAAGAAATTGGAGATTAGTTACGGATGAAATTAAGGATTTGGGAATTATATACGTAATGTAAGCAAGGAAATTACGGATGAAATCAAGGATTTAGAAATTAGATACGTAATGTGAACAAGAAATTGGAGATTCGTTACGGATGAAATTAAGGATTTGGGAATTATATACGTAATGCAAATAAAAAAAGAAAACAAAAAGAAAAGAGGATGAAACAATGGCAAATGATCGTTATGAATTGAACAAAAACTTGGCTCAGATGTTAAAGGGTGGTGTAATTATGGATGTAACTACACCTGAGCAGGCAAGAATTGCAGAAGAAGCAGGCGCATGTGCAGTTATGGCACTTGAGAGAATTCCAGCTGACATAAGAGCTGCAGGCGGAGTTTCAAGAATGAGTGACCCCAAGATGATTAAAGGCATTCAGGAAGCAGTTTCCATCCCTGTTATGGCAAAATGCCGAATCGGACATTTCGCTGAAGCCCAGATACTTGAAGCGATTGAAATTGACTATATTGATGAGAGTGAAGTGCTCTCACCTGCCGATGATGTTTACCACATTGACAAAACAAAATTCAAGGTTCCCTTCGTATGTGGCGCAAAGGATTTAGGTGAAGCATTAAGGAGAATAAGCGAAGGTGCTTCCATGATTAGAACAAAAGGCGAGCCTGGTACCGGCGACATCGTTCAGGCTGTAAGGCATATGCGAATGATGAACAGAGAAATCGCAAGAATCACCTCAATGCGTGAAGATGAGCTTTTTAATGTTGCAAAAGAGCTTCAGGTATCTTATGACTTGGTTAAATATGTTCATGAAAATGGCAAGCTTCCCGTAGTAAACTTCGCTGCCGGTGGGGTTGCTACTCCTGCTGACGCTGCTTTAATGATGCAGTTGGGCGCAGAAGGTGTTTTCGTTGGTTCAGGAATTTTCAAATCAGGAGATCCAAGAAAGCGTGCAAATGCTATCGTAAAAGCAGTTACCAACTACAACGACCCTGAAATGCTTGCAGCACTTTCTGAAGATTTAGGTGAGGCCATGGTTGGAATCAATGAGCAGGAAATTCAGCTTCTTATGGCAGAAAGAGGAAAATAATGACTATAGGAATCCTTGCAGTTCAGGGAGCTTTTCTTGAACATGAGCAAATGCTTAAAAAACTTGGAATTGATTATGTAGAGCTTAGACAGAAATCAGATTTGAAAAAAAGCTTTCAGGGACTTATTCTTCCAGGCGGTGAAAGTACAGTTCAGGGAAAGCTTTTAAAAGAGCTTGATATGTTTGATTCTTTAAAAGAAATGATTAAAGCAGGTCTTCCGGTACTCGCAACATGTGCCGGAATGATTTTGCTTGCCGAAAACCTTTCAAATGATGATAAGCGTTATTTCCAAACCATGCCCATTACCGTAAAAAGAAATGCCTATGGACGGCAGCTTGGAAGTTTCCACACAGTCGCAAAATTTAAGGCCATTGGTGAAATACCAATGACCTTCATTAGAGCCCCCTATGTCGAGGAATATGCGTCCTCTATAGAGGTATTATCAGTTGTTAATGAAAAAACAGTCGCAGTTAAGTATGGAAACCAGATTGCTTTGGCTTTCCATCCCGAACTTGATACCGATACACAAATATATCAAAAATTCATATCTTTGATAGAAAATCGTTGATATCTACACTGCCATCTTCGATATCGTCTGCGCTGTCATCTGCACTCTGCCAAAGCATTATCACCAACTTTTCTAACAGAATCTTTCTAAAAAAAGAGCTCCATTTAAGGAACTCTTTTAATATTCAAAAAATAATATATCTTACATTTTGCATCAGATAAATTTATCAAGATTTCCAACAAGTGCATCAAGATTTCCTGAGTTGGTTGCAATTTCACCTGATATATCACTCATTGCACTTACAAGATCCTGAGTATCAGAAGCAACTTCACTTACACCATTTGTACATTCTGTAATATTATCATTAATGCCATGAACTGCTCTGTCGATTACTTCAGTATTTTCTGCAACATTATTAACATTGTTTGTAAATTCTGTAAGTATTCCTGACATCTTATCAGCATCTGCATAGAAATCCTCTACAACAGAAGTAAAGCCTTCGTAGTCAACATTAACCTTGTCAATAATGAAGCTTACGATTTCCTTAGCATCTGTCATGAGCTTTCTTACACTTGAAACAACATCATCTGTAACATTCTGAATATTTGAAGCTGTTTCCTTACTGCTGTCTGCAAGCTTACGGATTTCTTCTGCAACTACAGCAAAGCCCTTTCCAACTTCTCCTGCTCTTGCTGCCTCAATTGAAGCGTTCAATGCAAGAAGGTTGGTCTGGCTTGATATGTTAAGAATTTCGCCTGTAAGCTCTGAAATCTTATCAATCTTTTCTGATTCATGAATAGACTTATCAAGTTCATCAGACTTATCATTTATAACCTTAATAATATTTTCCTTATTATCAATTGTCTGTGTCTTAACTTTTCCAGCTCTTTCCTTGATTTCATCAACGAACTTCATGTTTCCATTAGCATTCTTGTTAACTTCATCTACAATATTAGCCAAGCCTTCAAGCTGGTCTGCAATTGCACCTGTTGTGGTCTTAATCTGTTCCATTGAAGCTGTAAGCTCTTCTGTAACCGCTCCGATTGAAGAAGCCATATCACTTGATTTTGCAACACTTCCATCAATTTCAGTATTGGAGTTGCGAATTGCACCAACACATCCATTAACTGAAGAAATTGATTCATTAAGATATCCCATCAAAGAGTTGAAGGAATCTGCAATATCCCTTGCTTCATCATGTGTCTTTACATCCACTGTCTTGCTCAAGTCAAGCTTTCCATTTGCAAGGTCATCAGCAAGTCCTCTTATTTCCTTTGCAATCTTCTTTAAAGGCTTAATAAGAGCAAATATGGCAGCTGCAAGTACTGCTGCAGTAACGAGACATAATACAATGAGTGAGTTACCAAGACTTGCCGCAATAGCATTAACCGCTTTATCAGTTGAAGCTATCGGTTCACTTATTTCAAGATAGAAATGGCTGTTTGCTGCCTGACCTGAAAACAGTGCTTCACCATATTCATTAACATGTTCAAAATGTCCAATCGGATGCTCTGTAATATCAGTTACAAAAGTAGGATTAACCGTTGTAATATCAAATCCGATCTGTTCAGCAATAGGTGAAGCAAGAATTATACCTGATGCAGAAGCAATTGTAACGCTGTAAACGTCATCTGTAATGATTGTCTTTGTCATCTGTCCAAGGTCGATTCCGAAACATAACTCACCAAGGAAACCACCTGCATTATCATCTATCCTAAGAGCAATAAGATAAATCGACTTTCCGGAGGTAGTTGCAACTGAAGTTTTTTCTATAACCTTCGTTCCTGCTGCAAGATCTTTGTAAGTCTGTTCTGTTGCAGGATGTAATGTATCACCATTATGAATATCTGCATATCCAAATTCGGTTGCGGCACTTGCTATGAAAATATTTTCATATACCGGATTTGCTGCATTAATATCATTTAACAGTTTTTCAACAGCTTTTTGCTGTGCAGGTGTATCCTTTCCCTGCTTCTGACTTAAAAGTGCATTAATAACTGTCTCATTTTTTGCAAGTGCTTGAGCAGATGCCCTTTGAAGTGATATCATGTCTTCCAAATCATTCAATTTGGCGACACAAACCTTTTCAAGTGTTGAACCCTTTTCCTCTTTTAAAGTCTCGGTCATGGTGTTCTTAGCGATAATAACTGATACAACTGTCAGCACTATAAAGCACACAACCAAACCGGCAAGGATTTTTGTAAGAAGATTAAGCTTTAAAGAATGTTTTTGTTCCATATTATTAAGCCCCTTTCCCGTTTTTATTATGAACAATGTTCATGCGTAATAAAAAAAATTCGTGAAGTCCTACTGAACATATATTTCAATCCCAATTTATAGTCTTTACATGCCCAATTCTTCACAGCCTTATTTTTTATAATTTATCATTATAACATGTATTACCCCTAATCGCAAGTCTGCTGTTTTTTTCACGCAATAACCTTTTCTTTCATTTATTTTTTAGATATACTCAATTTAATTATCTGTCAACCCAATATCTGTGCTTACCAATGTAATACTCTGCTAATCGGCTTTATTTACAATTGAAAAGTCGCCCTGGGCGACTTTTCAATTTATTTCTTATTTACTTTCTCAGATTACATTTTACCAGATATGTACTCTCTTAGAAGGTGCAAGATACATCTTATCTGTCTTCTTTACCTTGAAGGTTGTGTACCATTCATCAAAGTTTCTTGGCTGCATGTTAGCTCTTAATATAGCAGGTCCATGAACATCAATTGACAAAAGAAGCTTTAAGTAATCAGGTCTTGCCTTCATGCACCATACCTTTGCCCAGTTAACGAAATATGCTTCATAATCTGCATTTTCCATCTTAGACATAACTTCAAGTGTTGCTGCCATACCACCATTATCTGCAATATTTTCACTAACAATAAACTTGCCGTTTACAGTACCCCAAGGAAGTTCAATTCCGTCAAATTCTCTAATCATGGCCTTTGTGCGTGCATTAAACTTCTTGAAGTCTTCTTTTGTCCACCAGTTCTTCAAATTACCGTTCTCATCACACTTTGCACCATTATTATCAAAAGCGTGTGAAATTTCATGTGCAATAACAGCACCAATTCCGCCTAAGTTCTGGCTTCTGCTTTGCTTGATTGAATAAAAAGGAGCCTGAAGAATTGCAGCAGGGAAAGTAATATCATTTAATGAAGGATTATAGCAGGCATTTACCATATGTCCCGGCATTACCCACTTTGTACGATCAACAGGGGTTCCAAGCTTACTGAATGCATCTGCTCTCTTAATCTTAGTAAGATTACATACATTTTCATATAATGATGCGCTTGTATCAACTGTAAGCTTTTCGTAAAGAGGATCAACCTTATCAGGATATGCCATCTTAAGACCGATTTTATTCAACTTAAGAATAGCCTTTTCCTTGGTTGCTTCTGAAAGGAAATCGTTCTTTGAGATTCTGTTCTTATAAGTCTCAACGATATCCTTTACCATGTCAATGACATCCTTCTTTGCCTCTTCACCAAAGTATTTCTCACCATAGTATAAACCAACCGGTTCATTAAAATAACTTGATGAGAGCAGATAAGCGTACTTATCAACTTCAGGAATAGTGCTTACACCTGTAAGCATAAGTCTGTATGTGCTTCCAAGTGCTCTGAGTTCTTCACTTAACACACCGGTAGCAGAAAGAAGCTCATTAACATATGCCCAGTGCTTGTAAAGTTCGAAGGTTTCTTCATTAAATACAGTTTTGAAGTTCTTGAAGTAACGAGGTTCTGCAACAATGATATTCTCAACTTCCTTGCCTTCAAAAAGCTTTGCAACAAGCTTTTTAACAGCTACAGGCTTCATGAGTGAATTAACCTTTGAAACTGTCATCGGATTATAGCACTTTGTATATTCAGACCACTCTTCATGGCTCTTAACCAAAGCTGCAATCTTTTCATCGAATGCAAGTGTATCAGCAAGATACTGCTTCTGCTCGTCTTCAGAAAGATCTGTGAATGCGAGAAGTTTTGATACCATATCTGACCACGCACCTAATAAAGCCGCCTTCTGAGGTGCCATCTCAGGAAGATAATATTTTGTGTCAGGAAGAATGATGCTGGGACCTGAAAGCATGATTGAATGTTTGGTTGTATCCATCATATCTTCTGAAACTTCCAGGCTGAAAGGAAGAGTAAAGCCTTCTTCAACAAAAGCAGGAAGCTTCTTGTTAAAGTCCTTCATATCCTTAATATTCTTAATTCTGTTAAGAAGCTTAAGTGCAGGTGCAACACCTTCTGCATTTCTCTTCTCTGTGTCTCTTACCATGTCAAAAAGTTCAATAGTCTTTTTAAGATAATCATTAGGGTAAGACTTCTTATCACTCATGGTCTTGAATTCATCAATCATTGTGTCTTCAACACCTTTAGCCAAATCGGCAAAACCACCTGTTGTAGGCTTGTCATCAGGAATAACAGCCTTCTCAAGCCATTCCTGATTAACATAATTGTACAAATCGTCTTGTATTCTTATACTTTCCATACTGTTCCTCCGCGTTAACAATTTAATATCAAATCCGACACTTACTTCCGCTTTTATTAAAAACAATGTCTTATTTTTCTATTCAGGGTATTATATCATACAAAATACCAATTCTCATTAATTTTATATTAAAATCTTAATAAATATTTATTCATACAAATAAGGCGCCAGGAGACGCCTTATCACTAATTGTTTATTGCTTATTATTCATTGCTTGTCATTTACTGTTTATGTTGGAATAAAGGAAATTTCAAACACAGATTGAATATCAAGCTTGTTCGTTTTCATCAATCTTCCAGAATTCCATCTGCTGATTCAATTCAGTAATCATAGCTTTCATTTCATTTGCTGTATCGCTGATTGTATTAATGCTGCTGTTAAGCTCTTCCATTGATGCAGTTGTTTCTTCTGTACTTGCAGTATACTCTTCTGATAATGCTGAAAGATTGGTAATAATCTCACTTACATTCTTTTGTACGCCTTCGCAAACAGTAATGTCTTTGCTGATACTTGTAACAGTATCCCCAATAAGCGTAATATTCTTTTCAACAACATTAGAGCTGTCAATTGTCTGTTTCAACTTCTCGGTCTGATCTTCTGCCAAGCTGATAACCGAAGTCATGGCATTTTCCGATTCTGCTGATATAGCCAATAACTCAGAAATAATCTCTTTAATCTGAACTGCAGTATTCTTAGAATTGTCAGCTAACTGACGGATTTCATCAGCAACTACAGCAAAGCCTCTTCCTGCTTCACCTGCTCTTGCAGCCTCAATAGATGCATTAAGTGATAACAAATTTGTCTGTGATGCAATATCCGTAATATAATTTGCTGCCTCAGCAATATTACCGATTGCATTATTGGTTCTCTTGGTTTTATCTGCTATCGTATTAATAGATTCAACAGTATTCTTGTTAGACTCATAAAGAAGTCCTAAATCTTTTGAAGATTCCTTTTCAGAAGCACTTGTATTTTTAGTTAAGTTAAGTAAAGTATCAATATTCTCTCTTATTGTTGTAATTGCTTCTGTCAATCTGTTTACTTCAGCCATTGTACTTTCAATTTCTTCAGCCTGAGATACAGAGCCTGATGAAATCTCATTTACAGCCTTGCTTACATTGTCAGATGAGCCCATTGAATGTGCGGTCAATGCTTCAATTTTACCTGAAGTTTCCTGAATTGAATCTGCAACAAACTTCGTCTTGGAAATAATATCTCTTAACTTTTTAACAAAGTTGTCAACTGCATTAGATATAAGTCCGATTTCGTTTTTATTCTTAAACAGTTTATCAGGAACATTTGTTGACAGTTCACCTTCTGCCAAATCATCATTAACCTTAATCAAGGTGTTAATAGGATTAATTATTCTGTGTACCTGTAAATATACTGAAATATAACCTAAAATCAAAAATACAATCAGAATAATAAAGCTTATATCCTTAGCATGCTTATATCCGCTTGCAACCTCGTTATATTCCATTCCTACAACAACATGCCACCCAAAGTCAGTTGTATCTGAATATCCGCAGGTTATCTCGTTTCCTTCAAAGGTGTATTTTGTTACCCCGGTTTTATTTGCGATTACATCACCGATAGAAGCTGCCACACTCTTATAATGTGAATCATTTTTAGCCTCTTCTATGTAATTAACCTGATTTAAAACCGTTTCGGAATTCTGATAAGCTATCATGGTTCCGTTTTTATCAACAATATATACTCTTCCGCTGCTTCCAATAGATATTGAATTTGCTATATTCGACAAATAGTTACCATCCTGAAGCTGGTAAAGAACACCTACAATTTCTTTATTTGAACTATATGCGTCCTTGTAGACAGGAACTGCCAGCATCTGAATAATAACGCCGGGATTTACTGAATCTTCAAAAGGATTTGAAGCATAATGATTACCCTTTGAAGCTTCAATGAAATATTCTCTTTCATGAATATCTGCATATCTTACTTTATCTGATGTTAAGGTTTTTCCATCAAGAGTAGCGAAGCCTAAATCTTTAATTCCTCTTTCCTTAGCTATTGCAAGGAGTTTTTCTTTTCTGCCCACATCATCTAAATCCAAGCCGCCAAATTCCGGATTTGCCGCCAATCCCTCTAAGAATCTGAAGTCAGCTTCCAATGTGTTTTCTATTCTCATTGAAATCTGTTCAGCCAAAGCCTGCATATCATTATTACTCAAAGATTCTGTGCTGCTTTTGGTAAGCGCCAATGTTACAACCATAATGCAGAATCCGATGAGTAAGTTTGTGATAACAGAAATGGTTACTACTCGGGTTGCTATACCTCTTTTAATTCTTTTAACTTTCATGTCAGTCACTCCCTTGTTCAAATTCGCATCATTTGCCGATAAATAGAATAATTTATCGACACAGATGTTGTTGTTTTCGATATATTATACACCTTTTATTCACAAAAAGCAAAAAAATTAGTTAATTGAATTAATCAACCATCTTTGGCCTCGCTTAATCCTCATGTTTTTCTGCCTCTTTTCACAATTATCGGTACATAAATCAATCAACATACGAATCATACAAAGCTTCCAATTCAAGCCTGCACTCTAAGAATGATTTACACAACTCAGGATCAAAATGAGTTCCGCAGGAACTTTCAATAATCTCAAAAGCCTTGTCATAGCCAAAGCTTTCTTTATAAACGCGTTTGCTTACGAGTGCGTCAAATACATCTGCCAATGCCATTACCCTGGCTTCAAAAGGAATTTCTTCTCCTTTCAAACCTTCCGGATATCCTGTTCCATCCCATCTTTCATGATGATAATGGGCAACATTTATGGCAATTTCCCTAAACTTCTCATCATCTGAGCTTCTAAGTATCTGGGCAACTATTGTAGCACCTTTTACTGTATGCTGTTTCATGACTTTGTAATCATCCTCATCAAACTTTCCGGGTTTGTTAAGAACTATATCAGGAATGGCAATTTTACCGAAATCATGAAGCGGTGCCGCTTTTACAATTGATTTTGCCATGTGATCTGTAAGTTCTGAAAATCTTCTGTAAGACTGCAAATGATCCACAAAAATCAAGACTATGTCACTTGTTCTTGCAATATGACCTCCTGTATTGCTGTCACGATTTTCAACAATACTTGCCATACTCATTAAAATATCATTCTGAATATGCTTTATGTTCTCTGTCTTTCTTTCAACATCAAGCTCTAATTCTTCATTAAACTGCTGAACCAGCTTGTTGTATTGCTGCTGCTTGGTTTCATCTCTTAAATATACCGAATGGATATTATGATGTCTGCATTCCCTGATAATGCTGTGTCTGGCTTCATATATGTTATTTCCGACTTCTATGTAAACCACATCGCGTACATCTTCTTTTTTTATCCATTTTCCAACCTGCTGTAAAAACTCTGTTCCTTCATACTTAATTACTCGGTCAACCGGCAACTCCCTGATTTCGGGAAACCAGAACTTTGCAGCTTCATCAGAGCCAAGATACTTTCCATTACTGTCGCATATAAAGAAACCATAGGAAAGGCTGTCTACCATTGAATTGGCGCTTATCGCCTTTACTTCATACATACTTATTCTTCTAAGCAAAAACAAAGTTCCACCAAGTGATATCAGAAGTGAAAAGGGAATTATTTCTATTTTCATACTGAATATCTTTTCAAACACATATGCGAAATTCGTAATAAGCATGAATATGAGTAAAGAAGTACTTGTAATATATGAAACTTCCTTTCTGCGCCTGAAAGAATAAATAATAAAAGCTGTGGCAACAACGCCTGAAGTCACCAGGTAAATCGGATACATAACATGCAACGGACCATAGCTTTTCTCAATACGGCTAATGCCATTTTCAATCACAAGTCTGACATCCGTATAATACAAATCAGTTGCTCCCACAGTTGATACAAGTGTAAATATAAATCCTGAATAAATCAGCATGAATATCTGATAAACCGGCCAGACCTTTATCTTACAAAGGTCTGCGATACACATCAGCATAAAAAACGGCACAAAACTTCCGCCAAGATATACAATCTGATTGGCAAATACAGCAGAAGTAATGTCTTTTGAATATGCCAGCTGCATATACCCAAAATTCGATATTACAACTGACACATACAACAAGAAATAAAAAATAGATATTCTAGTTTTATATTGTGCTACAAGCACTACAAACATGGCCAATGCCAAAAGAAATGCGATTGTATAAAAAACTCCCTGCATAAATGCCTCTCTGCAACAATTAATCTCCCAAAATTTGTTTTTATATCCACCACTAAGGTGTCAGCTCGCCCAAGGTTACTGTTCTTTCAGTTTCATAGTCCATTAAAACCTCAGCGCTCTTATAAGTATTTGGCATCAGCCAAATCATCAACTCCCTACAGGCTCCACATGACACTCCGCTTTTTCCGTCAGACATGCTTCAGCCTATAAATTTTTCTATTTCCTCTACATCAGACGAAAAAAGCACATGCTTCATTGCTTCCGCTTCAATAAAGCCTTCTTTTTCCATATCCTGCAACATCTTTCTAAACGGCTCATAGAAGCCATCCTGATTAAAAAGAATACACTTCTTGTCAAAAACGCCTATCTTGGTTAATGTAATAACTTCCGTTATTTCATCCAAAGTGCCGATTCCACCGGGTAAGGCTATAAACACATCAGACAAATTGAGCATTTTTTCCTTGCGTTCGCTCATGTTCCTCGCTGTGATAAGCTCTGTTACATAAGGCTGAGGTCTGTTTTTTATAAATTCAACATCTCCCGGAACCACACCTATTACAGGGCAGCCGGCTTTAAACACTTCACTAGCTATCACTCCCATAAGTCCGGAATCACCGCCACCATAAACAAGTGTATAGTGGTGATTGCTTATCCACTTTCCAAGCCTTACAGCACCTTCTTTATAAGCAGGATTGTTGCCAATTCCAACCCCACAGTATACGGCTACTTTCATTTATTGCCACCCATCCTTCCATACTAACGGATAATATCAAGTTTGTTTTACCGTTTCTGACAGCATTTGTTTCCTGTTAATTATGCACTTAACTTTGTTTATGCACTTCGCTATCCTTAATCTGCCACTTTCCACTTATATAAAATGACCAAGTAACCATAAAGCCCATTCCAAAACCGAATAATCCGTTCCACCAAATGATTTGGTATCCCAAAAACGAGCTGTATCTGAGCAAATATGTTACAAAAACTCTCACACTCAATGCGCTGGTTGCAACAATGGTGGGGAAACCACTGTGACCTGTCCCCTGAAAAACACCAAATAATGGTACATACATTGATAATACCAGATTTACTATTGCCACCGTTTTAATGTGGGGCAGACAATATACCATTGATGCTTCGCTAAGTTCAAATAAGCCGGCAATTTTATCTGCAAATACCCAGATCAGAGTAGAAATCACGATTGTCGTCACAAGTGAAATTAATACTGTCTGCTTTGCGCCCTTTTTTACCCTGTCAAGCCGGTTAGCCCCTATATTTTGTCCGGTAAAGGTTGCCAAAGTTGTCTGAAGCGCATTGCAGGGCAGATTTATATACTGCTCTATTCTGTTTCCAACCGTAAAAGAAGCTGTCATTACCTTTCCAAACTCATTAACCGCTCTTTGAATAAATGTCAATCCAACCGAAACGATTATAAGCTGCAAAGATATAGGAAAACCAATCTTGACGGTCTGCATAATAGCAGCTTTATCAAGCTTATACTCCGACATTTTAAATACGAATATGGGATATTTAGCCCGCATGTAAACGAAGGCTGCAGCTAATGCACCAAACTGAGAAATAACCGTCGCAACTGCGGCTCCGATTACACCCCACTTAAAGGCTGCTACAAAAAGCAAATCCAATGCGACATTAGCGACCGATGAAATCAACAAAAAATACAAAGTTGCCGAACTGTCGCCAACCGCACGCAAAATTGCTGAAAGAGAATTGTATCCGTATTGGAATAATAATCCTACAGAATATACCATAAAGTATTGAACCGTAAGCGGCAAAATCTCACCCGGCACTGCCATAAGATATTTAAAAACCGGGTATGCAAAAACTATCCCAAGTACAGTTGCTATCGCACCAAGAAGCATTAAAAACAATATGCCGGCAGATGCATTCTTTCTAACGGCTTTCTCATCTCCAATGCCATAATTCTGTGCAATAACAACACCATTTCCTGAAGAAATACCCATGGCAATTGCCAAAAAGAAAAATGTTATCGTACCCGTTGTTCCTACGGCTGACAAGGCTTCTTCGCTTGCATATCTTCCAACAATAATCGTATCAACCGTATTATATAATTGTTGTAACAACGAACCGATCAAAACCGGAAAAGCAAATTTAATAATATGCTTCCAGGGCTGACCTTCCGTCATTGGTTTTCCGTTCATAAGCTGCCTCCGATAAAACTAACGAAGAAAATCAACATTTTAGCGTATAAATCCTTAATTATAAATAAAGCCCAAATATTATACTATTGATAAACTATCTCTGGCCCTTGTCGTAAGGAATTCCTTCTGCTTTAGGACATCCGGATTTGCCATTCGTAAATGCGAGTACTACAAGTACAACAAAATAAGGAATAATGTTGTAGAAGTATCCGGGAAGGCCTGTTGACTGAAGGAAGGGTATCAATCCGGAAACTGCACCTACACACTTTAAGAAACCAAAAAGCATTGCGCCCAAAGCAATCCATAACGGGTTCCAATTACCAAAAATCATAATAGCAAGTGCAAGGAAGCCCATTCCGGCAACTCCGGATTCAGCCGCACCACCTGCTGTAGTCGCAATATAAACATATCCGCCCAATCCGGCAAGTGCTCCGGAAATTGTAGTTCCAAGATATCTCATCTTGTAAACGCTGATACCTGCAGAAGCAGCGGCTTGCGGATGTTCACCGCAGGCACGAAGTCTTAAACCGGTCTTTGTTTTGTACATCCATATTGAAAGAACTATAAATACAAATATTACAATATAAGTTGAAATATATGCTTTATCGATAAATATCTGTAAAAATGGATTTACATCCGGATTTTTAATTGCATAGCTTTTAAAGTTAGCAGGCATTACAACCTTTTCCTGATTAAAAAATGCCAAAGCTATTGTATTAACTATAGCCGGTGCAAGCATGTTAAGTGCTGTTCCGCCAATGGTCTGATCTGCCTTTAAATTAATTGCAGAATAACTTAAAAGTAACGAAAACAATGCACCGCTTACTGCTGCAATAAGCATAAGCAAAACAAAAATCAACTGTGGTTTGTCAAGCAATGCAGAATTCTTTCTTGCAAGTAAAGAACCAACCATTGCCCCACAGAAAGCACCAAAGATCATTTCACCTTCAAGTGCCAAGTTAATAACGCCGCTTCGCTCAGCAAAAACTCCTGCCAAAGCAACAATAAGCAAAGGAACTGCATACATCAGTGTCTTTTGGATAATAATAACTTCCATTATTCTGCCTCCTTTACTGTTTCGCACTTATTTTCAGTATTCTTTTCATTCTCGTTTTCAGTGCTTTGCTCATTCCCGTTTTCAACACATTTTTCGTTCTCACCGGCAATAGCTTTCTTCTCAGCCTTCTTTTTATTTATATTAGCAAGAATACTACTGAAAAGATTTGTAAATCCGGCAAAATAGATAATAAGTGCGATAATAATGTCAGCTGAATATCTGTTAAAGCCCGCTGATACCATATATTCACCACCCATGTTTATGTATCTTACAAACAATGCAGAGAAGATAGAGCCGATAGGATTTGATGCTGCAAGCAAAGCAACCGGAATTCCGTTAAAGCCTACATCGGGCAATTTCATATATGCCGCATTAAAATTAAATTCAATACCAGGATTCAGATAATAAAGTGCTGCTCCAAGTCCTGAAAGTGCGCCTGCAATCGCCATTGAAAGGATTATGTTTCTTTTCTCATTCATACCGCTGTACTTTGAAGCATCCTTATTGTAACCACATGATTTAAGTTCGAAACCAAAAGTGGTTTTATTAAGGATAACATGAATCAATAAAGCGATTAATACAGCTATAAAAATACCTAAATCAATATTGGCACCCTGAAAAAGCTTATCCAATCCCAAAGAAGGTGTCGCATTTCCTGTGGCTTTGGTAGTGATAAGATATCCGCCCTTTCCTGTTGCCTGAATAGTTTTCTGAGCACTGAATACCCAGCTTGTAATATTTGCTGCAATCCAGTTAGTCATGATACAAACAATAACTTCATTTACACCAAAAATTGCTTTGAAAAAGCCCGGAATACAGCCCCATATTCCACCTGCAACCATTCCGCATAAAACAGCCAAAAGCCAGATGAAAAAGCCCTTTGCCGGTTTTCCTGTACAATCATTGTTCAAAACTATCGAAAGTGAAACCAAAGTTCCCATCAGATACTGACCTGCAGCACCGATGTTGAAAAGGCCTGTCTTAAAAGCAATCGCTACTGACAAACCGCACATGATAAGCGGAGTTGCCTTGAAAATCATGTTTCCTACATTAGTCATAATGTGTGTGCCGTTAAACGGTCCTGAAATCAAAAGTCCCATTCCCTTAAACACACGATAAAATGCAATATCAGGTGAAGCTAAAGCAATAATCATCATTACGACAAAACCTGCGAGAAGACCTACCAAAATACTCATAAGTGAAGAGGTAATTTGTTTTTTCATTTTGCAGCTCCTCTCTTGGCACCTGCCATATATAGTCCGAGTTCCTGAATGGTTGTTTTCTTAGGATCAAGCTCACCAACAATCTCACCCTCATACATTACAAGAATTCTGTCAGATAAAGACATAACCTCTTCTATTTCAAGGCTTACCAATAAAACAGCCTTTCCATTGTTGCGCTCTGCAACTATCTGACTGTGAATATACTCAATAGCACCAACATCAAGTCCTCTGGTTGGCTGTACGGCAATTAACAAATCATGTTCCCTGTCCATTTCTCTTGCAACAATTGCCTTCTGCTGATTTCCGCCTGACATACTTCGAGCCATGGTAATACTGCCCTGTCCGCTTCTGACATCGAATCTTTCTATAAGTTCATCAGAATATTTTCTGATTTCGTCAAATTTGAGGAAGCCCTTTTCCGAAAACTTCGGTTCAAAATAGCGCTGTAAAACCATGTTGTTCTCGAGAGAATAGTCAAGCACCAATCCATGCTTGTGTCTGTCTTCTGGAATATGACTTATTCCGTTAGTATTTCTGTATCGAATTGATTTATGAGTTATATCTTCACCGTTCAGAACAATTTTACCGTTGCTTATCGGCTCCAATCCTGTCAAACCATGAACAAACTCGCTTTGTCCGTTGCCGTCAATTCCGGCAATACAAACAATTTCTCCCCTTCTTACATTTAAGGATACATTATTAACAGCAAGCTTTGAATTTGTCTTGTTTTTAACACTCATATTGCTAATTTCAAGTACATTTTCCTTAGGATTTGCCTCTCCCTTTTCAACAACTAACTGAACCTTTCTTCCTACCATCATTTCAGAAAGTTCATCTACATTTGTCTTTGCTGTATCAACAGTTCCAATGTATTTTCCCTTTCTTAAAACCGACACTCTGTCGCTGACTGCCATAATCTCATTTAATTTATGAGTTATAAAAAGAATGGATTTGCCTTCTTTAGCCAGGTTCTTCATTATGTGCATAAGTTCTTCGATTTCCTGAGGTGTAAGAACTGCTGTCGGCTCATCAAAAATCAGTATTTCATTTTCCCGGTATAACATCTTGAGAATTTCAGTTCTCTGCTGCATACCTACTGTTATATCTTCAATCTTTGCATCCGGATCAATATTAAGACCATATTTATCTGAAAGCTCAAGAACTTTTCTTCTTGCTTCTTTTTTCAGAATAATACCGGCTTTCGTTGTCTCGGCTCCAAGGATAATATTATCAAGTACACTAAAAACCTCCACCAGCTTAAAATGCTGGTGAACCATTCCAATCCCAAGTGCAGTAGCATCATTAGGATCATTTATTGTAACAACTTCCCCATTTTTTCTTATTTCACCCTTTTCAGGCTTATACATACCAAAAAGGACACTCATTAATGTTGATTTTCCGGCGCCGTTTTCCCCAAGTAAAGCATGAATTTCACCCTTCTTCAAGTTAAGGGTGATATCATCATTAGCAATAATTCCCGGAAATTCTTTTGTGATGTGATTCATCTCGATAATGTAATCACTCATTTGTCTTCTCCTTTATTCTGTGTCATTACATATTTTTAAAAAGGCCCGGTTCCAAGAACCGAGCCCTTGCCATTTATCAACTTAAAATTATTTATCAAGTTTAAGATTAAGTTTTGTTCCTGCTGCTGCCTTTGCCCAGAAAGCTTCGTCATCACAGTTATCAACAACATCAGCCTTGATTGCGATTGAACCATCAACAATTCCCTTGAAAAGCTTATCATAATCAGCCTTTGTAAATGATGTCATTCTTGAGAAATCTGTAGGAAGTCCTGTTGCATTGTCTGTTGCACCAAGTGTAACTGTCTTATCAGCTAATTCCTTATCCCACTGTCCCTTGTAGAACTTGTCAAGGATGATTTCTACTGATGAAGCAAGACCCTTAACAGCTGAGGTGATAACTCTGTCAGAAATGTTTTTCTGGTCTGTATCAACACCAACGATCTTTCCGTTAGTTGTTTCTTCAGCAGCTGCCTTAACAGACTGAACCATTGAACCACCGCATGAGAATACAACCTGTGTTCCGTTTGCATACCAACCTGAAATTTGTGTCTGAAGTTCAGTAGAAGCACTGAAAGCTGCACCGAACTTGAATGAAACTACCATATCAACGTTAACATTCTTTTCTTCTGCTGCCTTAGCTGCGCCCTGAACGAAACCATAACCGAATCTGTTACAAGCAGGATTTGATCCGCCACCACCAAGTGTAGCACCAAGACTTGTGTAACCATCCATAACTGCTGCATAGCCTGCCATGAAACCTGATTCCTGTTCCTTGTATGATACAGCTGTAACGTTATTTAAACCGAAATTCCAACCATCAACAAATACGAACTTAACTTCAGGGAATTCCTTAGCAACCTTTTCCATAGCTGCCTGCTGTAAGAAACCGGGAGCTACGATAACCTTTGCACCATTATCAACTGCAAGTCTCATTGCTGCAACTCTGTCATCATCTGCTGCATCTGAACCACCTGCAGGCTGATAATACTTATAGGTCTTACCATTTGCCTTTGCAAAGTTTTCAGCGCCTTCCCATGTTCCCTGGTTGAAACCACCATCCATGAGCTGTCCAACGTCTGTAACAACTGCAATTTCGTATTCTTCTTTACCACATCCGGCCATCATTCCGATTACAAGTGTTAAAGCAAGTAATACACTAACAATCTTCTTCATAAAAAATTCCTCCCTTTTTTTGAAGTTTGCTAAACGACTTTTCGTTTACACCAACTTTATTATTTTACACTTTCTTTAAAATAAAGTAAATTTTTATTTTCAA
>JAKSSA010000004.1 GCA_024403335.1 Lachnospiraceae bacterium | reverse complement strand
GCTAAAACAAAACACTTGATTTGTTTTAATCTCCCGCTACTCACAGCAATCCGAAATAAATCTCATTCCTTATTAATATTAAAATCCTTCAATACCTGCGCAGTATCAAATTTCTTGCCACAGGCACCACATTTCCACCCTGCACCTTTAAAAGCAGACTTTTGCTTATACTCTATTTTCTTACCGCATTCAGGGCACACGAACAAATCCTCGTTCCACATAAGCCTGACCTGATTTAATACTTCTTCAAGTCCTGACTCTTTCTTAACCACATTTTTAAGCTGTCTTTTAGTCAGATAATCTTTCAATAAAGGACGAAGCTGTTCTTTAGCATCTGCATATCCCTGTTTAATTCGCTTTTCAGCCCCTTCACCTGTAAAATCAAGCGCACCTGTGATAGCATTCCCAAGATCTTCACTTGGAAAAATGTCTATTATATCTTTACCTGCAAACTGGATTTTGTCTGTTTCCTGATCCTTCTTCGTAAGATGCACCACAACTATAGCATCAACATTCGGATCGTCATATACCGGCTTTACAGGTACATTATCACCAAAGGAAGTGAGCCCTCCGTCCGAATACTGCTCTCCATTCATTTCGACACTCGGGAATATGACAGGTATCGCAGTCGTAGCCAATAACAGAGGCACTATTTCATCCCTTGTCTTTCCATTTAAAAGAAATCTTTCAACTTTCCTGTCAGAGCATCTCAAACAGGTTATGTAGCAGGGAATCTTGCTTTTCATGGTCTTGTCAAAGTCAAGTGTTTCATCAATTATCCTCTCAAGACCTTCTCGCGAGAAAAATGAATCTGACGAAATATATTCCATAGCTTTATAAGCCAGTACACTTAATTTCCTTTCACCTTCTGTTTCTGACAGCTTTATATCACTACCGGTATTTTTTTCAGATTGCTTTATATCACTGCCAAGTTTTGTTTCAGATTGCTTTATATCACTACCGGGATTTATTTCTGCCTGCTTATCTTCAAGCAAAAGTTCACCTTCTGACAGCTTTTTGTCTTTCTCGCTTTTCTGACTAATATAATCTTTCGCTGCCCTAAAAACTTTCGCAGCTAATCCTTTAGGGCTTTTAGCAACTATCAAGGCCTCTTTTTTTACCCATTCCGTCACCTGTTCAGATGATGGTTTCTTAACAAGAAGTATTTTTTCCCTTGTACATTTTGCCCACATCTCTTCGGCAATCGAAACATCTGCACCAATAACCATTGCTGCATTCAAACCACCTACTGATGTACCGGAAACTGCCGTTATGTATTTATCCATGCCAACTTCGTGCATATATTTCCAGACACCAACTTCATATGAGCCCTTTCCACCTCCACCGGCAAAAACAAGGCCTATTCTTTTCACCCTTTTTCCTTTAAAAACACTCATTTTCATACTGCTATATCTGTTATTTTTGTTATTTTTGTTATTTTTGTCATTTCTGCTATTTTTGTTATATCTGTTATTTCTGCTATTCCTGTTGCTCCTGTTATTTCTGTTATACCTTTAATACCTGCCATACACTGAATTCTTTAAACCGGATTTTTGTCTACAGCTCATCAGCCTCGCACATATCAAGTACTTCATGTGTTCTAAGATACTTAAAAGTTTCTTCTTCGCCATGCTCATTTAAGTATTTCAATACAAAAACCAGCTTTCTCTGCGTTTCCGGATGAATCTGCATCTTCCCATGTTCCTTATTATGATAATACTTTAAGGGATAAGTATAGTCATAGTCTGATCCCAAATATACCTTGCTGGCTGCAATTCTGTCGCAAATCATTTCCTTTACATATCTGTCAGGCATTGGAACCGGTTCATAAAGCTTGGTTTCAAGATTCATGTCTACCCAGTACTCATAATGATGTTTGTTTCTGCCCTTATGGTGCATCCAAACTGTACTGTATCCCCTGTCGCGTCTCTCATCAGCTATCGGAGAATGTTTTCCGGTATAATATTTACAGCTTATAAAAAATTCTTCCGGAGAATATTTGGAAAGATCATGCTTTAATCCCTGTAATCCAATCCCTGCCTTAAAGCAATGTTTTATTACAAGATGCCTGTGTTTTGTAATTGTTCTGAAATGCCCTACAATATTCATTATAATTTCGCTTCTTATCAAATTCTTAATTTCTTTTCATATTCTAAACTTCTTTTAGAGCCTTAGCTTCTTTTCAAAATTTTAGTTTCTTTATGCATTCTGTTTTTATACATTCTATAATTTTTCAGTTTTGAATGTATCCTCTGCCATCTGTCATCTTTCAACCAAAGCCTTCCAACTGTCTATTACTTTAACGCAATTCTGTGTATCAATATTCATAACATGGGCTTTAAGTTCTTCGAACAGCTCATTCTGCTCTTTCTCAAAACCATACTCTGACAGTTCCTCAATTACAGCATCTGCTCTGTCAAGATCACTCTCATTCATTGCCTCTGTCAAAGCATCCAAATTAAATATCAGATCTTCTGCCGCCATTTTTTTCAAATTTTCCGGTGTTCCTTCATTATTTGCAAATCCAAAAACTTCATCAACTATTGACTTAAGTTTCTTCCATTCAGTTACAAATAAAGGCATCAGATTATTAATTGTTTCCAGGTTATAATCCCTTGCCGCATATTCAAGGTACTTGGCAAGACCTGCAAGATGATTAGCTCCTATCGTTGCAACATTTGCTTTCATTGAATGAACCTTAATTCTATACGCATCAAATGTTTCCTTACCCTCTGAAATTTCAACTGCTTCCTTATTCTCCGAATTAACAGTTGCTTCCTTATTCTCCAAGGCACAGATTGCCTTGTACATTTCCAGAAGAGTCTTCAAGTCTGTTAAAGCAGTAGCTGAAAAGCCCTTTACGGTCTCTAACAATATCGCCTCATTTTTCAAATTTGACAATGCTGTTTTCCAGTCAACACCATCAATAGCAGGCAATTCCGCATTTTCCTTAACTCCATCTGCTTTATTTCCTGCTGCACTTTCACTGATTCCTGCTGTGTTTTCATCAACTTCTGTGTTATTGGCATTTTCTGCTAAAGTGTTTACTTCAGTATTCATGCCATTTCTGGTCATGACACCATCTGTATAATCCTTCTTTTCTTCCGGAATCAGCTTTTCTATCATGGATTCCAGTTTCTCAGGATCAATAGGCTTTGACATATAATCTGTAAAACCTTCTGCTAAATATTCTTCCTTCGCACCACTTATTGCATTAGCTGTAAGAATGACAACCGGGGTATCAAAGTTAAGATAATCGCCCCATTCCTTCATTTGATTGAAAGTTTCCACGCCATCCATATCAGGCATCATGTGATCCATGAATATGATATCATACTTA
This sequence comes from Lachnospiraceae bacterium, assembly GCA_024403335.1. Taxonomy (GTDB): domain Bacteria; phylum Bacillota; class Clostridia; order Lachnospirales; family Lachnospiraceae; genus JAKSSA01. The sequence goes on along the minus strand of JAKSSA010000004.1, from coordinate 63,226 downwards.
TTTTTCTTTACCAATTCTAAGCATTTTGCACCAGAATCTGCTTCATCAATTCTGCATCCCATTTCACTTAACAAGCTGGAGAATACTTTTCTATTCATCGCATTATCATCAACTACTAATAGATTTGCTGAAGTTATGCGGAATTCAACTTTGTAATCAGGCACAGTATCTGCTGTTGCATTTATTATCTCATCAAGTTTGCCAATTCCATTGGGATTAATAACCTGCTGTTTCAAATCAAAAGAAAATGTTGAGCCCTTTCCATAGACACTCTTAACATCTAATTTGCTCTCCATCAGTCTGAGAAGATTTACAACAATATTAATACCAATGCCTGTTCCTTCTATATTTCTATTTCTGGACTCTTCAATACGCACAAATTCTTCTGTAAGTTTGCTTAAATCTTCCGGCTTAATTCCTATTCCGGTATCAGTAATTTCATTATGGATAATTACCATATTTTCATCACTGCACTTCTTCAAGGTCGCACGCCACTTAACTTCACCCTCAGGAGTATACTTCACTGCATTTGTAAGCAAATTAACCAATACCTGCTTGATTCTTAAATCATCACCAATCATCTTGCTTGGTATGTTTTCATCAATTTCAATCGTAAACTTCAAGCCCTTATCTTTTGCTCTCGGAGTTACCATGTTATAGACATCATTAATCAAATCCGGATAATCATAATCCATATAAATCAGAGACATTTTTCCTGACTCAATTTTTGAAAAATCCAGAATATCGTTTACAATCGATAAAAGGCTGCGTCCCGCACTCTGAATATCTTCCGCATATTTCCTTACTTCTGTGTCGCTGCTCTTTCTCAAAACCATTGTGTTCATACCAAGGATTGCATTGATAGGAGTTCTGATTTCGTGGGACATGTTCGCCAAGAACTGGCTCTTAGCCTTGTTTGCCTGGTCTGCTTTATTCTTTTCCGCTTTAATTCTTCGTCTTTCATTTTCCAAAACACGAACATCCGCAATGGTCTGATAAATAGCCACACCTACAAACTGTATTACACCAATTGCAACTACGACATTTGGACTTGCCATCACAAAATAAATTGCCAGACATGAAATAGCTACGCAAATCATGAATATAAGCATACTAAAGCATATGTGCTTGTATTCCTGGATGTGCTTTGCCCTGTAATCCCAAATGAAAGTTACTATAACAAACAATATAGCTGCACCTAAAATGATGTGAGATGCGACCAGCATGTCGATAAAATTCACTACATCAAATATCTGAAGAATAATCTGGGCTACTGTATTAATTAATCCGCAATATGCGAAAACCTTATAATATTTTTCATATCGTTCCTTTTGTATCGAATTCATGTATAGTGCAAACGGAATCGGTGCCATCATAATGACAATAAATTCCCAATAGGACAGAATTGATACATTTTCAACAAAGAACTGCCTGATTTCAGAGGAAGCTACCTGCCATGCACCGGCAAGAACGACCAGCCAGCCAAGATATTCAAGGTTAAATCTGTGCTTAAAACCAACTCTGAGCATAATACCTACGCATACAGAGAAAAGACCTACAAGAACAACGACAAACGCAACTATCAGCTTAATTCCATAGCTTTCAAACATGTAATTCCAAAAATCATACTTATCACATGCAAAAACAGGATTTACTTTGCCGGCATAACCTATTGCTTTAGTGCAAAACTCTATTCTCAAAGTTTTCCCGGCATCTTCTTCACCGGTATTGCAGATTACATATCTGCTTGTAGTTTGAGAGCCCACAGGTCTTGTATTCTTCGTATCATAATCAACTCTTAACTCATTTCCTATATAAATACGAATATTCTCCTGTGAAGAACGGATTGCTATCATATTTTCCTGATAATCCTCAGGAAGTGTAGTTTCTATTACAAAAGGTACACCTCTTTGTGCAGGATAAATTCCAGGAACTGCAATCTCTTCTCTTTTTCCATCATCTGTAATATGATAAAAAACTCCCTTATATAAAAGAGAGCTGTCTGTAATTTCCCCTGCATTTTCATTTACAAAAAATGCCTGATCCGATTCTTTGGGCATTATGAGCTTAACAAAAACGCTAAGTACAATCAGGCACATTAAAATCCATGTAAATACACTACCAAGATTATTAAAATTCAAAATGCGTTTCATAGTATTATTCCTTTGCATTTTCTAAAGCCGACTTTATTGTTGAAATAAGCTTGTCACTGTCAATGGGCTTTAACAAATAACCTGCCGGCTTATTCATCACTATTTCCATTACACGTACTTTATCTGATACACTGGTTAAAAAGATAACCGGAATATGCTTATATTGTTTGTTATTCTTCAATTCAAGAAAAACTTCGTATCCACTCATCCCTGGCATTTCGTAATCAAGCAGAATTAAATCATATTCCTTTTCATCAAGCATCTCTAAGGCTCTCTCACCATTAGTTGCCATTCCAACATTATATTCAGTGCCAATAACCTGTTTAATGTTTCTAAGGATAACACCGTTATCGTCAACTGCCAGAATATTTGGTTTAATTGTTTCTACGTATTTAATACTGCTTACCGCAACACTTATTTCATATAATAATCTGTTAATTTTAAAAGGTCTCTGCAAGCATCTGACATTTACCACCGGAGTTTTCTTGAGAGAGTCATCATCTTCGTCCAATACTGCAATAATAGGGACCTGTGTTATTTCATCACTTAACTCTCGCAAAGTCAAAGGAGGGGTTGAAATATCCTTAAAGTAAATAAGTACTTTAGGTTTAACTATTTTGACTGCCCGTGTAATTGCTTTTGTACTGTATTCACAGGTTTGAATATTATAATCCTTAGACAAGACTTCTACTATATTATTGTAGTACCCGTCTTGTCTCTCTGAAATCAATATTGTGTCCATAATCTCTTCTCCATTTATAGAATAAATATTCATAATATCTTATCACTATAAGATTTATTTTGCAAATCAAACCGACCTTTCATTCAATTTGTACCGCATGTATCAATTGTATACAAAATGTAATTTCTTATAAAAAATGTGGTGAAAAAAATAGTGTATACATGTTTTTTTGAAAATGCATTCCAAAAAAAACATTTTCTTTTCATAGCCTTGTATGTCATCAAACGCCCGTATTATTAAGCATTTTGACCAAAATTAAGAAGTATTTTATATATATCTTGGTAAGTTTACACAAAGATTAAAAAAATATTGTATACACGTATATTTTTTCAAAAAATCGCTTGACATATAAATAATCGAGTATTAAAATACTGAAAATCAAAAAAAAGAACGCGTTAACCGGTAACAGCGCTAATGCGATCAAGCGCAGAACTTAGACCGCAAAAAAATCTTAAGAAGGAGAGAGAGTTATGAAAAAATTTGTATCTGTTGTAATTATGCTTGCAATGGCAGTATCAATGCTCGCAGGCTGTGGTAAGAAAGAAGGCTCTGAAGCCATTAAAATCGGCTCTATTGGACCTACAACCGGCGACTACGCTCAGTACGGACTCGCTGTTGAAAATGCTTTAAAGATGGCGGCTGCAGAAATTAACGCCCTCGGCGGTCTCCAGTTCGAAGTTCTTGGTGAAGACGATCAGGGTGACCCTACAATGGCAGTTAATGCTTATAACCGTGAAATGGAACAGGGTATGCAGGTTCTTCTTGGAACAGTAACTTCCGGTGCTTGTGCAGCAGTAGCAGCTGAAGCTTATAATGAAAGAGTTTTCCTTCTTACACCATCTGCTTCTAACCCGGCAGTTAATGAAGGAAAAGACAATGTATATCAGGTATGCTTCACAGACCCTAACCAGGGTGCTTCAGCAGCCTTAACAATTAAGAATCTTGATCTTGGCAAAAAGGTTGCAATTATCTGGAACAATGCTCAGGATTATTCAACATCAATTTATCAGTCATTCATTGCAAAGGCTGCAGAAATCGGTCTCGATGTAGTAGTTAAGGATGCTACTTTCTCAGATGACTCAAATGCTGACTTCTCAGTACAGCTTCAGAAGGCTGCAGACGCAGGTGCTGATTTGGTATTCCTTCCTATTTACTACACACCTGTAGCAGCAATCATGCAGCAGGCAAAAGCAGCTGGTTACAGCTTCAAGTTCTTCGGTGTAGATGGTATGGATGGTCTTCTTTCAATCGATGGTTTTGATACTTCACTTGCTGAAGGTTCTTACATGCTTACACCTTTCGATGCTAACAAGGCTGATGAATTAACAAAATCTTTCGTAACAAATTACAAAGCAAAATATGGTGATGTTCCTAACCAGTTCGCAGCTGACGCATATGATGCAATGTACATCTTCTATGCAGCTTGTAAGGAACTTGGTTTTACTTCTGAAACCTCTGCAAAGGATATCTGTGAAAAGATGATTCCTTGGATGCAGAAATACTCATACTCAGGTCTTACCGGTAATAACATGGTATGGGGCAAAGATGGTTGTGTAAGTAAAGCAGCTACAGCATACGTTATCCGTAACGGTCAGTACGCTTCAGTAGAGTAATATATGTATTGATTTTAAACGGGCGTTTTCCTTATAAAGGGCACGCCCGTATTTTCTGTTTCATAAGGGGGAAAAAATATGTCCGCATTTATGTCCAATTTGCTAAGTGGTGTGAGTCTTGGCAGCGTATATGCGATAATAGCACTCGGCTATACCATGGTTTACGGTATCGCTAAAATGCTCAACTTCGCTCATGGCGATGTAATCATGATAGGTGCCTACATCTGTTTCACCATGATGTTCAACCTGAATATGCCTGCATTTTTAGGTGTACTGATTGCCATGGCAGTATGTACCTTGCTTGGTGTCACAATCGAAAGACTTGCATATAAGCCGCTTCGACAGGCAACTTCACTTTCCGTACTTATTACCGCTATCGGTATGAGTTATTTTCTTCAGAACCTTGCCCAGCTTATCTGGGGTGCAAATCCCAAAAGCTTTAAGTCTGTCATTCCAAACGGAAGCATTTCCTTAATGAACGGCAGCTTAAAAATTTCTTATACAACTATTGTTACCATCGTTGCTTCCGTATTAATCATGGTTGCGTTGACAATGTTTGTTAATCATACAAAAATGGGTAAAGCTATGAGATGCGTTTCAGAAGACAGAGGTGCCGCACAGCTTATGGGTGTAAATGTTGACCTTACAATTACAATCACCTTTGCAATCGGTTCTGCCTTGGCTGCCATTGCCGCAGTATTAATGTGCAGCGCATATCCCACCTTAAAGCCTACCACAGGTTCAATGCCCGGTATCAAGGCCTTTACCGCTGCCGTATTCGGTGGTATCGGTTCTATCCCCGGTGCAATGCTTGGCGGTATTTTACTTGGTGTTATCGAAATTTTCGGTAAAGCCTATATTTCATCAGAACTTGGTGATGCATTGGTATTTACCGTATTAATTCTTGTACTTCTTGTTAAACCTACCGGTTTGCTTGGCAAGAAGGTACATGAGAAAGTGTGAGGTGATGAACATGAACAAAACAGCTTTAATCAGCACCTTGAAGAAATTTTCAAAGCAGTACCTTCCCTGTATCATTGTTACGGTTTTCTTTATCATTTGTCAGATAATGATTTCTGCAAATGCTATGCCAAGAACTACAAAGTCAATGCTCATTCCCGTATGCGTTTACATCGTAATGGCAGTTTCACTTAACTTAACGGTTGGTATTTCAGGTGAATTGAGCTTAGGACATGCGGGCTTTATGTCCATCGGTGCCTTCACAGGTGTCGTTATGGCCACCTATTCAAGAGAAGTATTCGGTTTTTCACAGCCCTTACAGCTCATCTTTGCTTTGGTTATCGGCGGAATTATGGCCGGAATCATGGGCTTTTTGATTGGCATCCCGGTTCTCAGGCTTCGAGGCGACTACCTTGCCATCGTAACCTTGGCTTTCGGTGAAATCATAAGAAACATCTTAAACTGTATCTACATCTCACTTGAAGGTAAAGACTTACACTTTGGATTTAACAACAACACGCTTCCCGGAACACAAATTATGCGAGGACCTACAGGCGTAACCGGTGTAAAAACAATTTCAACTTTTACTGCCGGCTTCTTACTTGTACTTTTCACACTCATTGTCGTAATCAACCTTGTTCATTCGCGTTCAGGACGCGCAATTATGGCAATCAGAGATAACCGTATTGCCGCTGAATCAGTAGGTTTGAATGTAACAGGCTACAAGCTTCTTGCTTTCGTTTCCTCTGCCGTATTGGCAGGTATGGGCGGCGCATTATTCGGTTTGAACTATGCAGTAACCTCTCCTTCAAACTTCTCCTTCAACGCTTCTATCTTAATATTGGTATATGTAGTACTTGGTGGTATCGGCAACATCACAGGTTCCGTAATCGCTGCTGCCATTCTCTACATCTTACCCGAAGAGCTCAGAAGCTTCAACGATTACAGAATGCTCGCATATGCGGTTGTACTTATCGCAGTTATGCTTATAACCAATAACGCAAAAATCAAAAACTTTATTAACAATCTTCTTAAGAAAAATGATGAGAAAGGTGGTGAGACGGTATGACAGAAATCACGAAGCGTCGTTCAGACACAAAAATGGTTGAATACCCTTCAAGATCCATCGTTCCCGAAAGAGATATAGACAAATGCCCTGTTCTTGAATGCAGACACTTAGGAATTGAATTTGGTGGCTTAAAGGCCGTAGATGATTTCAACTTAACCATAGGTCCTACCGAAATCGCCGGTCTCATCGGACCTAACGGCGCAGGAAAAACAACAGTTTTCAATCTTTTAACCAAAGTTTATCAGCCTACTCATGGCATGGTAATGGTTGACGGTAAGGATACTGCCGGTATGAATACCATTCAGGCCAGCAAATTAGGTCTTGCCCGTACCTTCCAGAACATTCGTCTTTTCAGTCAGATGAGTGTTGAAGATAATGTAAGAATCGGTTTACATAATCAGATTGCTTATAATACTGCTTCAGGTATTCTTCGTTTACCGGGTTTCTGGAAAGGTGAAAAGAAACAGCATGAAAAAGCCCTTGAGTTACTTTCCATTTTCAATATGCAGGATATGGCAAATGTAAAAGCCGGCAGCTTACCTTATGGTGCACAACGCCGTTTGGAAATTCTTCGTGCTCTGGCTACTTCGCCTAAGCTTCTTTTGCTTGACGAACCCGCAGCCGGAATGAATCCTAAAGAAACTGAAGAACTCATGGATACAATCATAAAGATTCGTAATGATTTCCAGATTGCAATCATGCTTATCGAACACGACATGAATTTGGTAATGGGTATCTGCGAAGGTATATGCGTTCTTAACTTTGGTAAAGTCATTGCTAAAGGTACCGCAGAAGAAATACAGAATAACCCTGAAGTTATCGAGGCTTATCTTGGAAAACAAAAGGAGGAAGCATAATGGCAAAACCTATGTTAAAAGTTGATAATATCAATGTTTTCTATGGTGCTATTCATGCCATAAAAGGCATTTCCTTCGAAGTTTATGAAGGTGAAATCGTAACTCTTATCGGTGCAAATGGTGCCGGAAAATCAACTACATTAAATACCGTTGGCGGTTTAATGAAGCCTAAAACAGGTACAATAGAATTTGAAGAAAAAAATATCGCTACCATGCCTGCCAGTAAGGTTGTCCCTTTAGGTATTGCACTTTGTCCCGAAGGACGACGCATATTCCAGCAGATGACCGTAAAAGAAAATCTTGAGATGGGTGGTTATACGCGTCCTGCTGATGAAATTCAGGCAACCATGGATGACATGTTTAAGCGTTTCCCAAGACTTAAAGAGCGTGAAAAGCAGATTGCAGGTACATTATCAGGTGGTGAACAGCAGATGCTTGCGATTGCTCGTGCTTTGATGAGCCATCCCAAGCTTCTTATGTTGGATGAACCCTCAATGGGACTTGCGCCTATTTTGGTTGATCAGATTTTCGACATTATTGTTGAGCTTAGAAAAGCCGGAACTACTATTCTTTTGGTTGAGCAAAATGCAAGAAAAGCTTTGGAAATTGCTGACAGAGCTTATGTATTGGAAACAGGTAAGATTACTCTTAGCGGAACAGGTTCAGAACTTGCAAGCTCTGACGAAGTGCGTAAAGCTTACCTTGGAGGCTGAGATGCACAAACTCAAAATTGTCCTTCGGAACACAATGCCTGTTATGGCCGGGTATATTGTTCTTGGCACAGGTTTTGGTCTGCTGCTTAACGAAAAGGGCTATGGCTTCTTCTGGTCACTTGCCATGAGTTTGTTCATATATGCCGGTGCTTTGCAATATGTGGGCGTTTCTTTACTGTCAAGCAGTGCCTCATTAATTACGGTTGCTATAACTTCACTTGTAATTAATGCCAGACATTTGTTCTACGGAATCACAATGATTGGACACTACAAGGATGCAGGTGCCAAGAAGCCTTATCTTATACATGCTTTAACGGACGAAACCTATTCTTTGGTATGTACAGGTGAAGTGCCTGAAGGGTTTTCGAAACATGAGTATTTCTTCCTGGTTTCATTATTTGACCAGATTTACTGGGTAACAGGGAGTATAATCGGCTCGTTGATTGGTTCACTTATAACTGCTGATATGACCGGACTTGAGTTTTCAATGACTGCTTTATTCGTAACTGTTGTGGTTGAACAATGGATTAAAGAGAAAAATCATATTCCGGTATTAATTGGCTTTGCTGCATCAATAGTAAGCTTGCTCATATTCGGAGCTGATAATTTCATTATTCCTGACATGATAGGAATAATTATTCTACTTTCCATTTTCAGAAAACCTGTTGAAGAAGGGAGGAAGAAATCATGAATTGGCTTGATATGGTAAGAGTCGGAATCATGGCTTTGGTAACTTTCCTGCTACGCCTCCTTCCTTTTATTGCTTTCAGAAACAAACAGATACCGAAATATGTGGAATACTTAGGAAATGTGCTTCCTTTTTCCGTAATGGCAATGCTTGTGGTTTACTGCTTAAAAAGTGTTAATTTTTTAAGTGCCGGTCATGGAATTCCGGAATTAATCAGTGTTGTAATCGTGGCAGCACTTCATATTTGGAAAAAAAATACTGTTCTAAGCGTTGTGCTCGGAACAGTATGTTATATGATCTTAATAAGAATTATGTAGTTTTTTAGTTGAAACTTAGGTAACTATATAGTTCTGAAAAAATTTAATTTTTCTAAAAATTCAGAATTAATAGCTACTTAGTTAAGAAATTATACAAATTCTCAACTCCGCACTCAACGCTTGTAAAGGAAATGCTCTGCATTTCCTTTTTTAGTCTTTCATTACTTGCGGTATATTCAGAATTCATACCGTCCTTTTCAACTATTATTTCGATATCAGGATTTATTTCTAAATTAAGCGCGCTATCTTTTTCTTCTATTCTGTTATCAGATTTACAATCACATTGTGAAGCATTCTGAGCGATAATTTGCTCAGCCTTCTGATTGGCAACTTTTTTAACACCACAGATTACAACTTGTTTAACAAGCTTTGCAATATTTATAAGTTCTTCTCTTCTGCCACTGCAAACATTATATCTGTGATACTTAGGCTTATTTTCAATGAACCACTCAAGTATTGGAATTAAGTCCTCAACCCAAAGATAATCATAAACCGCGTTTTGGTACATAATCATTTTGGCACTTGATTGGGTTTGCGCATTTCCGCATTTAATTTCTCCGGCCTGCAGCTCTGATTTTAAATTAATAGACGACTTTGCCTGAAAAATCATGTTGGAAATAAAGCGTCTTTCCTTTTCTTCATATTTTCCATATGTCCCAAACAGACAAAGATCATATATATTCTCACTTGCTTCTGCATGTTTTGCCATTACATACTTAGAAAGCGAATATGAGTCCTGCGGTATTGAACGGTCAAAATCTTCTTCCGTTATACTGCAAGTTCCGCCCATTGTCCTGTCATATTCTGCTCCTGAACCAAAATAAAGCATCTTCTCATAAAGATCATGACATCTTTCAAGATTATAAAACATAGTAAGATTATGTTTCAAAACATCTGCCGGACTTACCTGCTGCTTTGTAGTATTTAAAGTAGCTGCATGAATAACTATGCCAATTTCTTTATCTTCAATAAACCTTCTGACAGCATTTCCATCCATCAAATCAAGCTCTGAATGTGTCGGGCAAAATAATTCGTACTTATCAGGCAACAATTCTTTTATATTTTTACCGATGAAACCGGTTGAACCGGTTAAAAGTATTTTCTTCATATTGCCTCCTGTCTTATTTTTCGCTATAAAATTCAACTTAAAATGACACCTTATAAGGTTTTATCCCATCAAGTAAATCATCATTAATCAGATTTCGTCTTATTTTCTCTGATATGTCTACACTACCTTCCATCATCCTGCCAAAAAGAGAATCTGCAAATTCAAGCTCTAACTTTAAAGAATCAACAAGCATTGTTTCCGACTCTGTTTTTTCGCCAAATGAAGTCTGAATACCATATTCAAGGTTATCCCTTGTGAACTTGACAATTCCATCTTGAATACGATTTATAATATCAAAAGCTGATTCAAAGCTATCTTCTGCCTCATATTCCATCTTGCCGTTTTTTATTCTGACTAATGTTCCAAATCCATCGGTCATAATGGGTTCCAAGAAAAGATAGTACTTTCCCACTTTGCTGTCGCTTCCATAAGAAAGAATGTTGCCATAAGCCGAAACTATTTTTCCATCAAGATTATAATCCGGATTCGGATGATTCATAGTTGCCACATATACCCCAAGAAGTTCCTTGCCCAAAAGCTTCTGCAAATAATATTGGACTGTTCCGCCTGCCACAAAATCAAATATCGCAGCACCTTCACCATTTAAAAGACCAACATTCTCAAGATATTTCAGGTATTCTTTTCTTTCTTCTTCACTTTCTGCCAATATTTGTGGTAAAAAAGCAGAAATTACATCATCAAGATTCTGTTTGTTATAATCTGACAAAATTAAATCCTTTAAATTAAGCTTATGATTACCAGATATTTTAAGCGAAAAATTCTCTAATTCATCTACATCTAACTCATAATTACTGCACGTTTTTTGCGAGGAATTCTTTATTTCAGCTTCTGCATCTATACCGAAACGATTATATAAAAGCTCTTTAATATTACCTTCAAATTTGCGGCTTGCCAATTGCAAAGCATCCTCTTTAGTTTTTAATGCAGCAATTGAAACCGCGCGTCGTGATGACTTGAAATATGTATACTTAATCTCATTAGCTTTTTCACTCAAAGAATAATCTGTCTTGCCTGCTTTTACAGAATATGCTTCTGCAGAATATGTTTTTGTAAATTCATCTGCTTTTTCAAAATCCTTATAGCAATCAAGCAGTCTTTTAATCAGATACCCATCTCTTGAAGGCAGCAATAGCTGAGTTATGTTATTTTTCTTTAACATCACCCTCAACCATTTTACAAGTTCAGAAAAAACAGGACCTAACATATAGCCAAGCTTTTCAGGGCATTCTGTTTTAATTAATCCCTGGCTGTCAACTAAAGAAAATGGATCTTCACAAAATTCATAAATAAGCTGGGCAAGCATTAATCTTTGGTTTATATCTCCAATTTTAGACAAAGTGCCTTTCATCGAAGATGCCATCCAAAGTTCGTAGGCACTACCGATTATATAAGAATCTATTTCTGCAGCTTTAGCCCTTTCACCGTCAGCTCTTCTGTTGTCACCTATGTGCAATATTTTAGCATTGCTGTCGCATTTTCCTTTTAAAACTTCAAAAAGCCCGCCTGACTCTTTTGTGACTTTATATTCGGAGGATACGATAAGCTCTTCATAACCTGAATAGCCGCATTTATCAAGCAAAGTCTTAATCTGAGAACTTGAAAGATACATATCAGATACCAAATATACCTTCTTATGCTTCGATAGCGCATAATTAAAAATTTCATGCATCTTTCTTCTTGGTACTGAATACTTAAGTTCAGTTTCCAATTCACGCTGCATTAAGAGAAGCTTTTGCACAGGAGAAAGCTTATAAACTACTGATAACTTATCATATATTTCTTCTATCGAGGTTATACCACCATTATCAGCTTTTATTCGTTCTTCTACGAAGCATTCAAGTTTTTCCACACTCGCAAGCTTCTGTTCAACAGTGTCTTTAATTACCGCACTTTGACTTGCCACTATTTCAAAAATATCAGACGGCTCTAAAACTCTTCGCATTATAAGAGTATCGAAAATATCAAAAGAAATAACATCATGTCTGTCTATTTCTTTTCTAAGTTCTGCCTCATTACTATGCCAATATGGACAGTCTACCGGTTTAAAAGCCTGCATTTTTTCAAGTTTTATTCCCTTGAAATCATATATTTCAAGCTTATGTTCACTTGACAAGTACTCAATTCTCTCAAAAATAACAGGAACTACCGATTCCCTTGCAATAATGATTATGCGGGCATTCCTGGCAATCACTTCCTCATCAGATAACACAGGCAAATCAAAAAAGATTTTACCTGTATTTTTACTGTCCATTAAGCCGATAATGCCGCACTTTGAAGGTGTTTGTTTCAAACTGCTTAAAACAGCCTCTGTATTCTTACCGAGGCCGTATATAACAGTATTCAGCGTTTCATCAAGCTTGAATGCAGTATTAAATTGTTGTATTACATACTCTTGTTCTGTCATTTTCAATATTTTGTTTATTCCTACACTATAAGTTCCTATTTTCTTCCGGTTTCAAATTGCAATTTTCAAACGTGCTAAACTTACAATATTCAACATTCAATAATCAATGTTCAACATCCAACATCCAATATCCAATATTCAATAATCAACAGTCAACAGTCAACAATCAACAATCAATAATCAATAATCAATAGTCAATAGCCAGTAATCAATTATTTAGCGGTCTGTTTCCTTATATTTCTTTACATTTCATTAATTTTCACTTCGCAGATTTACAAGTCGTTTCAACTTTTCATATTCTTCGCGATCAACGATTGTATATCTCGACTTTTTAATAGGTGAATCCTCTGGCTGAATTCCAGCAGGAATAACCTTTGTTGGCAAAACGCCCAAATCACAGTGATTGCAGGCTTCGGCATAATCCCTGTAAAACATATCCTTGAGTCTTTCTCGAATTTCATCTTTTTTCATATTCTCATCAAGTTTAAAGCGGTCGTTACCAGGCTCATATGCCCCAAGTGCAGTCATTCTTGCACTTCTGGCACAGGTATAGAACCACCCATCATGAAATCCCTTAATAACTCGGCTCTGATCGCAATTAAGGTACTGGAATCTAAGTTCCTCTTCACTTCGGTTTCTGCACTCAACTCCACCCATGTCCGTCCACTGCTGGTCAGTTAATACCTTAAAATTAACATCTGCATCCTCAAAAGCTCTTATCAGCTTGCTCATCTTATCAAGATGGCCATAATCACTTATTTCAACAAATATCTTTCTGTTACTCAGAAGCTCCAATACTTCTAGCTTCGGCATAATTGTACTATTTGTAATCATCATTATACCAAGCACCTTTTTCTGCTCAAGCAAGTACAAAAGTAATTGATGCAAATCCGGATATAAAAATGGTTCGCCACCAATTGTAATCTTTATACACTCATCAATGCCGGAGAAGAATACCTCAAAGTCCTTAATAATCTGGTCCGAATTAACATCACAGGGCTTTTCAAAAAGCGGAAGTAATGAAGAACAACCCTTACAACGCATGTTACAACGTGTTGTAGGCATAATCATTATGCGAGGAATTACTAAAGGTCGTTCTTTAGCCGAAGCGCCAAGGACATATTCCTTCTTTTTACTCAGTTTTCCTTCTTTTTCATCTCCGCAAATTCCAAACTGGTCAAGTACATCAGAATATTCTTTCAAGCATTCTTTCAACATACGCTCTTCAAAAAATTCTTCACTATCTGGAGAATAAGAAACCTTTGCAACTGGAAAATCAACTATATCTATCTTTTCTTCATAATCTGCCCCAAAAACTTCCAAAGCCAGCTTTTCAACCTGACTTCTCATAGACTTAAAATGGCCAGAAGTAAGCATAACTACATCATTTTCGCATATGCGTTTTTTCAATTCATCTGCGGAAATAACCGGATAGTATTTGTCATTTAATAATATATCTTTTCCCTGCTTCGCAGTGTCATTATCCACAAAAAAAGCAACCGCATCCTTAATTGCATTATACGAAACTGCCTCCAAAGCCATTAATCCTGTGCCAAAACAAATCACACGACGTCTGTCGTGTTCTATTATTTCAAGCCATTCCTTTAAGGTTTTTCGTTTTTTTTCTAACTTATCAGCCATGCAGTTCCCCAATCATCTCATTAAACAAGCATACTCAAAGAAATAATTCGACTTTCATCTATCCCTTTTTCATAAAGAGTATCCATTATCTCTCTGAAATAGAACTCTGGTGCTATAAGAATATGTGTTTTCTCAGGCACCTTTGCCAAATCATCCAATCCAAGTACTGAAATTCCATTTCTTTTTGTTCCAATCAAAGATGGATTTCTATCTATAAAACAGACAACTTCTGCTTTTTCTCTAATATCTTCGGCTGCAAGTTCTCCAAGACCATTTACGCCATATATTGCGACACTGTTAATGCCTTTTTCAACTAGCTTGTCGCCTAAGCTTTCTCCACTAACTTTATCTGTAAGCCACTTAATAAGCGTGTCATACACATATGCATACTGTTCAATTGTGTAAACACCGTTATACATCTTTGGCCTCCTTTTGCAAAGCCTGTTCAAGAAAATCAAAAGACTTTTTGCGCCATACTTCCAATTGCTTCTCAAATTCAGAGTAATCGATATCCAAAGTAACCTTCTTCAAATCCCTAAAGTCAGTAAAATATCTGTCTTCCATTCCAAGACGCGCACATAAATCCTTCACACGACTAAGCATTGCGCGCTTTGCAGTATAGGTATAAAAAGGCTTTCTGTAAATCATTGAAAAACATGTGCCATGAAATGAATTCGTAAAAACCAAAGCTGCATTCTTTACCAGCGCTAAAAATTCCTCGGGACCTGCAAATGCGAAACACTTTGAATCTGCATCAAAAATTCTGTCAGGATAATCTGCAAAATAATGAACCACTTTAAGTTCAAGCTTTCTTGCTATCATGTTACTATAATCCACGACTGCAGGGTCATGCGTTAAAAAGTAAGACAAAAGGTAAGGTTCACTCATTATGCTGCTTTGGGCCTTATACTGATCAATCAAAGCATCGTAGTCACATGAATCAAGCAAAAGAGTTGGGTCTAAAACTGCCTGCACCTCTTTCCCCGACAAACGACTTATAACCTCAACTGCCGTTGTTTCTCTAACTGCAATCGAATCAAGTTCAGGCAAATATCTCTTAAAAAGCTCATCATCCTCTGTACAGCCATCGCGAAGGATGACACTTGCCGCATATGCAATTTTCTTCCCATCTCTTTTAAAATTTACCCTGTCATCAGATAAAAAGTATGAGCTATCAAGTTTAGAAAACTCCTTGCCCCAGACAATATCGCTTCCAACCGCTCTTACATCATAATCACAGTCAGTTCCGTCTGACAGTTCCAAATATTTCTCTCTAAAATCAGCAAACTTCTCTTTCTTAACTTCATACCCCTTTAACAACTCTGTGCTTGTAAAATAGCGATACTCCGGCAAATCCGGCCTGTAATCAGAAATTTTTGCAACACAACCAAAACGTTCCTCCAACACATGTTTCAACGCATATGCCTGAAGAACGGAGCCAAAATTGTTATAAAAATGTAGGGTTGAAATAATTAATCGCAATACTCCTCCAACAAATCACTTTCAATAAGCTGATGTGTAACCTATTTTAGCTTAATCAAACATACTGTTCTTTTCAAGCCTACTAATAATTACATCGGCGGTTTTTCTAACGTCATCATTTGAAACGCAAACATTACAATCTTTACAATATGGCATTTTCCACCTATTTCCAGATAAGTGTGCCTTACAAATTCCAAATAGTTTTTTTGAATTCCATGCATCCTTTAAGCTAATTTCTTCAACATTTCCGTACTGAGTAGCAAATTTCCAATCCTGTGGACATACGCATATTGCTCCATTTGAATGAACTGTCATTGTAGTCAGTGGGAAACTGCATATTTTATCCTTATCCATCATATCCCCGATATTTCCTGCCTCATAATTTCCTTCTGGAACATATGCATCAAATTCTGCCCAAGCTTGCGTAGTATCTTGAATATATGTATAGTCAGAAATAGCCTCATACATATCATAAAACATATTTGCATCCGCATTATTCCTGAGTGCAACATTTAGTATTTTCACCGAAACTTTTGTTTTTGTTCCACGACTAATATTATACAAATAGGATATGTTATCAACTAAAGCTTGATAATTCATATCAATATTGCATACATTCTTATAATCATCAGAATTCAATGCCTCAATAGAAAACCTAACCATGTCAACCCCAGCTTCAACAAGTGCGTCACTCAATTTTCTATTCAGAAGCAATCCATTAGTAGTTATTCTTACCTCTCTGCAAACTTTTTTTCTTTTGAGTATTCGAACCATTTCAGCAATATTTTTATTCATTAATGGTTCTCCGAAACCGTAAAGATTTATCACTTTTATTTGCTCATCGAATTCAAGTAACTGGTTTATAATCATATTATATGTTTCTAAAGACATGATTTTATGTCTCTCCAAATTCATATAATCTACCATATTGCATGGACAAAACTTACATGACAAATTGCATGCTCCAGATGGGTCCACAAACACAACAAAGGGAGTAGTAAGCGGAACCACCTCTGATAAATTTACACGTTTATTAAAAAATTCCAAACGATCTCTATTAACCATCTTAACGAATCCTCATTTTATTGTTCACCGCAATCAGCCCATTCATCAATGCTACGTGGAGAAATTCTCCAATCAACTGCATCGCTGGCGTCTTTACGCACACTATCATTGGGCCTACAATATTCGCACAATTTATTTGGTTGTGAAATCTCATAAAGCAACTCCTCATATGTATTCACTTCATATATGTTTACCCCGTCTTCATCTGGCAATTTTGTACCATAATAATTGTTAAAATACGAAATAAAAGCTGAATATGCACAATTATATACTTTCCCATTATTTAATATATAAATATGTGCACCCAAACACCTGACATTATTTTTATACGCGTTCTCGCCACCATTTAATATAAGGCATGCTGGTCGTTCCATCTTTTTTGAACGGTCATCTTTCCAGTCTTCTTCATTAGCTATATTGTACGCAACTTCATTTTCTCCCAAGAGTTTTTTGATACCATTCCAATCTAATTTTACTCCATAAGAAGTAATGCTAACTACAATATCATTATCACGACACGAATCGAAAAAAGATTGTGGCATCTTTTTCAGAAGAATACCATTCGTCATCAAAACTATTCTAGATTCAGGAAAGCACTCCCTCGTAATTCGAATATATTCCTCGCAGTTACTATTCAGCAATGGTTCGCCGCCACCAAGCTGAATTTCCTGCAGTTTTCTATCACAGAGAACTGAATACCGCTTCAAATCCTTCTTATATTTTTCAAAATCATAAAAAACCTCATTCTTAACTAAAGGAGAAAGATGACAACATCTAACGCAATTTAAATTACAATGATCTGCTAAATGTACGATTAGTGTTCCGATACTTTTTACATTAGCATACAATGCTTTTTCATACATATATTCATATACAGAATAAACGATTGCATTCTTCAAACTTGATAACTGTTTTCTTATTTCTTCAACAGTAGTACTAGTTCTCGCTGTTATTAATAAGTCATATTTTCTTCCTTCCTTATTCATTTGTTCATCAAAACTATGCATTCTTTCAAGAGATACTACTTCTAATTCATATTTTGATATCCCCCATTTTCTCTCGTCCTTATCAACAACAAACTCAGCCTTATATTCACCTATATCAAGCAAACTAATTGCCATCCTCAGATTTTGTTCTCCTGCCCCATATAATACAATCATCTTTTCTTCTGAATCAGTAAACATCAACTATTACCTTTCCTCATTTCTACCCATTCCCCTATTTCCCTCTTTGATATGTCCCAAGGAATCGGTGGCATTCTTTCTAATGTATTGCAATAATCACAAAAAGCTAACTTTTTCGACAAATAATTTGTTATTTCTTCAAGTGAATTAACTCCATAGATATTAATTCCACTTTGAGTAGGCTCTGGCATGTTTGTTCCAAAATATCTATTAAAAATATCGGAATATGCGCTTTGCGTACATAAATACATATAGCCATCGCGAATCATGAAACATCTACCATAACAACACTCAAAATTTTTCTCACCATCTAACCCCCCATCAGGTTTATAGGCTACTCCCCACATCTCTTTGACTTGTTGCTTTGAGTTCCCCGAATTACCATATTCAACATTAATCCCCCGAGTCTTTAAATTCTCTATTGCAGAATCGTAATCTATTGCAATTGGATACCGCGTTACCCATACGTCCACGTCATTTTCAATACAAGACAAATAAAACTTTTCATCAACTCTATCAAATAAAGTGCCATTTGTTATAATAATTACTTTCGTATTAGGCAAATATTTCTTCACTATATACGGGAAAATATAACATTCTGGATGTAAAAGGGGTTCCCCTCCTGCCAACTGGTACTCATCAATATCTCCATTAGTAAGTTCTGCTATTCTCCTAACATCGTTTTCAAAGATTTTAGGATTCAGATAAAATGCATTATCATCGTTGCTTACCAAAGGGCTAAAGTGAGAACATCTTACACAATTCAAATTGCAATGATCAACAACATGTGTCTGTATTTGAGGAATTCTAGTTATTTTTCTATTTAATTTCTCTTGAATAAAAAATTCTTCAAAAGTATAAGTTCTTCCATTTCTTAATACTTCTAAGGATTTTTTTACTTCATTAACAACACTATCTGTTCTTATTGTTATTACACAATCATATTTATCTATTTCTTTATCTAATTGAAGAAGTTTTTCGAAAGAAATGATTGGTGTACCAAAAAATGACTTACCTTGTTTTAACGGGTCTTTGTCAACTATAGCTATAATATTATATCCCTTTGATGCTATTATATCTTGATAAGCCAATCTAAGATTTTGTGTTCCTGCTCCATATAAAATAATAGTTTTCATGTTTACACCGCCCCTAATCTTCAAATTCATAGCATCACTTTAAGTTCATAATACTTCTATCATGTCTTTAAATCTTTTTCAACTGATTTCCAACCGGAATACTTTTTTTCGCAATATTTGTACCGCCATTACACTTCCTACAATAGTTATAATATCCTTTTTCAGAAAAACCCAAATAGAATTCAATAAGTTCTATTGGACTATTATTATGATTATGCAAATCAAAATAATCTGTTTCATCGAAAAAGCAATAGCCTATATCATCTGCAGCTGAGCACATACCACAGGTGAATAATTTATCTTCTCTAATAATGTGACAGCTTTTTCTTTTACATTGCGTACAGAAATCAATCAATTCATCCTCATTATATAAACCATTTGATTCCTGTGGATAACCGCAGTCATACCATTCCTTAAAACGTACTCTATCATAGATAATTCCTCTATCAGACAAAATATGCTCGATCTCATCATTTTTTTGATGTCCAGAATTACCATAGTAATCAGTCCAGCGATAAATAACATTATACTGTTTAAACTTCTCTAAAGTAATCTCATCAGGTACTATAACAGCATTACTATACACTTCAATATGCTTTACCTTTTGTGGATAATACTTCTTAGCAACACTATCAAGTACATCGACAAAATTCCTTGATGCCATTGCATCTCCACCGCTAAGTGCGATAACATTAATACTGTCAACCCATTTAAACAAATTATCCAAGCTCTTCATCACTTGTTCTGTGGAAAGATCTTTAGGTTGCTTTATATGTGGAATAAAAGCATTACAATATTCACATCTTAGTGTACACTTCTGTGTTATCTGAATTGTCAAGTCTGTCAAAAACACTTTATTATTTCTGAAATAATGAAAAAGCGAATACCACTCGTCAATATGATAATAGTCAACAAAACGCTTCATTCCATGATTATTCAATTGCGAATAGACCTGATTAGTCCATCCCGTTGATACTAATACCAATTCATCCGTTCTTCGACTAAAAAAATCCTCAGGAGAATATACCTTCTTTTCGCAAAATACACCTCCTTGCTTCATAGGATTAGAGTCAATAAAGCCTTCTATCGTAATCTGATTCACAAACTCGTTACAAAAAGCATATCCAAATGTTCCAGCTCCCCAAATATAGCATCTTATGTTTTCTTTACTAAAGATGCTTTTTATTTCATCAAATTCATGCCCTTTATTCTTCCATTTCATCTAAAGCTGCTCCTATAACAATTGTAAATCTAATCATTAGCTGTACTCTTTATTTTTTACTCTTTTCATAAAAATGTTTACATCGGCATTATCAATATTATCAACAGTAAACTTATCATTTAAAATCATATCACACTTAGAACACATCGGAATATTTTTTCTGTTTCCCATTAGCTGTTCTTTTTGAAACAAATGCATTTTTTCTCCTTGCCATACCTCTTTAATAGGCTTTTCGAATACATTTCCTGCTGTAAATCCACTGTTTGCGTCTGTACAACAAACTGTAGCATCACCATTAGGTTTAATTACCATCATATAAAAAGGATAAGGGCAAACTTTTTTTCCAAAGCATTTTTTAATTTCATCCAAATCAATTACTCCGTTTAAATCCGTTATTTCGTCTAAATAAATCTCATCTGATATTAATGAATATCTCTTCTCCCAAATCTCTCTCTCTCCTTCAGACAAGTTGTTAAATGTTTTTACAACTATATATGGCGTTTCCTGTTTTCTCCTATCACGTTCCTCTTTCAAGTATTTAATATTCTCATATATTTTGTCCACCGAAATGCCATTGCCAGTAATCTCATACTCTTTTTTATCGGTAACCGCATAAATAGAGCATCTCACATAATTAATCCCCGAACACAATATTGAGTCTGCCATATCCTTAGACATCAAAGACGCATTAGTGGTTAATTCAATTCTTCCAGCTATATTTTTATGTCCCATGTATTCTAACATTGACCTAAAATTTGGATTGAGAAGTGGTTCTCCGGCATGGAACAACCTTAATACCTTAGGTTTCTCCTCTTGAGGCAAGCTCTCTAATTGGTCAATGATACCTATAAACCCATCAAGAGACATAAATTCTTTCACAGACTTACTTGTCAGCTCTGGATAAGCATTATAACAATACCTACATTTAAAATTACATATATTAGATGGATCAATATGAATCGTCCACGGCATCTTAATAGGAATCACCTTTTCCAAGTCAACACGTTCTATGTTGGTCCTAAGCTCAGTGTATTGTATCATAACAAAATTGCTCCTTTATAATCTTTTATGCACATTTTTATCTATTATTGCATAAATCACAGTATCATCTGCCGTACATTTATGATGCTTTAAATAAAGCTTGTAATCCTTACACAATTCTCTTATTATCTGTGGCATCTTTAAAAATTGTAACAAATTATGATAAATACTAATGGCAAGAACCGGTTTATCTCTATCAATTATTCGAGAAGCCCCATATAACGCGTCTTCTTCTGCTCCCTCGATATCCATTTTAATAAAATCAGTAACATTGTCTCCCATTAGCAAATCCAGAGGTTGTATTAATATAGACTGTACTGTCGGTTCATTAGAAATGCGGCTCCCACCAAACTCATTTTCAACATAGAAAGCTACACTCTCCTCTTTTCCTACACCAACATTTTTAACATACACATTACTATCGCCTTGATAGTATTTTGCAATGTTGGTTAATAGTAACTCATATATTTTTTTATCCATCTCATAACAGTAGTATTTCGTACTCTTATCACAGACATTTATAAAATCATGTAATGAATCACCTGTATACGCCCCACAATCCACAACTGAAGTAATCTTACTATAATCCAATAAATCAGTTGCAATATACTGATTGGGTGAATACCATTTTTCCATATAGTCTATTGGATAGTCAATCACTTCATGTTGAAATCGCAGAAGAAATAAAAACTCATACAAATCGCAACTATATTTATCATCAAATATTTTCCGAGACTTCTCGAATTGTTTCCAAGCCTCTTCCGCTTCTATTTCAAATGTTTGCTGCCAATATGTTGTAATTCCCAATGGGTTTCGGAAAATATGTTTAAATTCAGCCAATTGATTATTAATTTCTTTGCTTTGCCATAAATTTCCAACAGCGACAATCACATAATATTCATCAATATGATTTCTCAGTTCTGAAACCGAAATGCAAAGACAATTTCCAACAATTTCTTTATTTTCCAATTGTTTGTTATTATCGCAGAAACAAGAAACTTCTACTTGATTATCAGTTAACCAATTATAAACTGACCGTCCGCACAAACCAGCTCCCCATATACAGATTCTGTATTCTCTACTTATCTGTGAGAAGAATGTTTCATATGTTCTATTCTCTTTAAATGATTTAGACTTCAAAAATAATTCAATAAATTTCTCTTTAGTAATCGCTTCCATTAGTCATCTTCCCTACCGCTATCAATAAGATAACAAAAACTATCTTTCAACTCTTGGCCACATATCCTCAAGTTTTGAGCTTTCCATTGTTCCATCAGACCTTCTAAAGCTCTTTGTTCTCGGAGACACTATATCATCCTCAGCGATGAATATCTCGATTAATTCAAGTTCATTATTACACGTTTTAAGAATTTTAGGTATTTTTTCTTCAAGCTCGCTATTATTTCTTATCTGTGTTGTTTTAATTCCATATGCCCCAGCCACTTTAGAAATATTCGGCATTGAAAGGCCGGATTCTTTTCCACTTGCAACCTGATGTCCCGCAAAGTTATTATTCTGCATTCCCCTGATACTCGCATAACCACCATTGTTCCAAATGAATATCTTTATAGGAAGATTAAGTCTGACTAAGGTTTCCAATTCCTGAATATTAAGCTGAAAAGCTCCATCTCCATTTATTAAAATTGTTCTTCGCTTATCATTAGCCAAACAACTTCCAATTGAATAAGGAAGACCAAATCCCATTGATCCAAGTCCTGCTGCATTCTTCATCTTCTGACCTCTCTTAGGAGAAAAAGCCTGATATGTAATCCCACCTGCAGCACCTGAACTTTCAGGAACTATAACATCATCTTTTGATGTGTATTTGCAAAGCAATTCAGTAAAGTAATATGCGCTAACATAATCTTTTTTCTCACGATGGAGCTGTGTTACTGAAGGATATGCTTTTCTAAGTTCCTTACCATAGTTAAGCCATTTCTTCCATTCAATCTTCTTTTCTTCAAAATCAGAGTTATTATCAGATTTATACTGTTCTATTTTCTTTGTTAATCCTTCAATGAACAGCTTTGCATCACATGATATTTTAGCTTCGACCTGCTGAAGTTTCATCCTGTTAAGTTCATTAGCATCAATATCAACAATTACTTTCTTAGCATTTTTACCAAAGTTAGCTTCATTAAAAGCAGTTAGACTTGTGTCAATCCTACTGCCTACAGAAATCAGCACATCTGCTTCCTGCAAAACCCAGTTTGCTCCTCTGTCTCCCATTCCGCCAGGGTGTCCCATATAGCAGCTATCCTCTTCGCCAAACATATCAATTGTCTTCCAAGTTGTTTCAACCGGTATTTCAAGCAGATCTGTCAATTTATAAAACTCTTCTGTTGCCCCTGACAGTTTAATGCCATTGCCCGCCAAAAACATTGGCTTGTGTGAATTGATAAGCACTTCAAAAGTTTTTTCTACTTCTTTACTGATGTCTGCTTTTTTAGTACTATCAGATTCAAATCCTTTAAGCTTTTCAGGTTCTATTTCAGCTGCCTGAACATCAAGTGGAATAGAAATCCATACTGGTCCCGGACGCCCTGTAGTAGCTTCATGATATGCCTTCCCCATAACATATCTAATTTCTGAAGCATCCATAATCTGAATAGCATACTTTGTTATAGGTTTAACCATATCAATAATCTGAACTTCCTGAGAACCTATCTGTCTTACTCCAGTTTCACCTATCAAGTCAGATCTTTTTGCCTGTCCTGAAATAATAAACATTGGTGTAGAATCTATCCACCCAGCAGTAACACCTGTTATTGCATTAGTTGCGCCAGGCCCCGAAGTTGTAAGACAGACCCCAGGAGTATTAGTGTGCTGTCCGTATGCTTCAGCCATAATTGACGCCGCCTGTTCATGCTGGCAAGCAATAAATTCAAGTCCAGAATTGCCGAGTGAATCAACCAAATGCATAGCTCCGCCACCCGGAAGCATAAAAACATTCTTAACACCCTTTTCTTTTAAATATTCAAATACATAATCTGATAATTTCACTTTTTAGCCTTCCGTTGCCCTTCTATATTATCCTCTTAATTTTTTCTTTACTTCTGCTTCAGCTTCTGACAAAACTTTTTCACCAGAACCCATTATTACTTCTGCCATCCTAATATCTTTTACAAGTTTGCAAAGCTCATAAGGTTCAATCGAGGCCTTCTGATCTGAACCATACATCGTTCTATCTAAAGTAATATGACGTTCAATTGAAGTAGCACCAGCTGCAACCGCAAGTGTACTAACCAGTGTGCCCGCTTCATGTCCGCTATATCCCACCTTGCAGTTATACTTATCTGATAAAACTTTAATTAACTTCAAATTAGCATCTTCCATTGGCATTGGATATGTACTATTACAATGCATCAATTCATAAGGACATTTATGTTTTTCAAAAATATCAATTGCGTGATCAATTTCTTCATAGTCACTCATTCCCGTTGCAATAAATGTATACTTACCTTCTGAAGCAATCTCCTCGAGCAACTCATCTTTAGTAAGCATTGCGGATGCAACCTTATTGTATTTAAGATTATATTGCTTTAAGAAAATCTGTGAATCAATATCCCATGCAGACGCAAACCATTCAATTCCTTTTTCTTTACAATATTTATCTATTTCATCATATTCTTTTTTACCAAACTCAAGGCCTTCTTTCTGTGCTCTCTGAGTTTCGCCCCAAGGACTTTTTCTTGGTCCATCAAGATATTCTTTTGTATATACTTTATCTACTGTTCGCTTCTGAAACTTAACCGCATCGCAACCCGCTACGCAAGCAGCGTCAATCAATTTCTTTGCTAATTGTAAATCTCCATTATGGTTTATGCCTATTTCTGCTGTAATAAATATTGACATATCAAGCCTCCTTGCCATTACTTTTTAAGATTAACCAATTACCATCTGCACGATTAATCATAATTCTCTCAGACTCAAAACCAAGTTCCACAAATGTATCAACTAATTGCTCTATACTTGGAATTCCCTCAACCGCATCATCTACTAATATATATTTAAACGATTTTCTGCCAGATTTTTCAATAATATCCTGCATATCTTTAAAAAGGAATGCTTCATCGGAAATGCCTTTTAAATCACTGAGATAAACCTCTGACTGTGTCGCATTTATAATTTTTACATTATTAGCACCTTTTTCTCTCATGGTTTCTCTGATCTTAAGAGGATTTGCCCCAAGCCCACAGTTTATTCCCAAAATAATTGCATCATTTTCCGATTCTATCTCAAGTGCTTTAATAAGCGACATATCAAAAATCGATCCCGTTCCCCATGGATCTACTCCGAATGTTTTATAAAATGCTTCTCTTCCAAGCATGAAAAAAGTGTTACTATTATTGTCTGTTTCTTTATCTTCTTTCAATGTTACAGATCCATAATGATGACAATATGCATCTTTTAACAACATATTTTTGTAGCCTTTTCTACGCATCCAAAGACATCTCTTATCATCAGGAAAGGAGAATATTGACCCCTTAAAAAAGTTCTCAATACAAAAATCCACTAACATATTATACATCTTTAATGTAGAATATCCCGATATAGGATCACACAATCTTACCCTTTGTTCGTGCCTTCTAACGTCATAGACATTATTTTTCCGTGTGAATTCTTCAAATTCTTCATCTGTATCGTAAATTGCTTCCTCCATGATTTGGTAATTACTAACATTGCTTGTAGACGGAACCGTATATCCGTATTCAGGATTTTCCGATATAGCACGGTAAATGTTTTCAATAGAATTTTTGCCTACCACAACATCATTACTTATAGACAAAATATATTTGCTATTATTGCATCCAATCCCCATATATCTTATTGCCCCATTTACTGCATAATTTAATACATGAGCATTTTCAACGCTTTCAAAATATCTCTGAGTTCCATCACTTGATCCATGATTTATCAAAATCAGTTCCGTACAAATGCCACTTGGAATATTCGCCAAAACACTTTCAACGCATTTTTTAGTATAATCAAGTTTATTATATCCAGTAATCGAAATTAAAAGGTCACAAGCACATTCTTTCCCATTTTCAATATCTCTTTTAGGTCTCATCAAACGTGAAACGCTAAAATTTTCCTTAAATTGTTCTTCACTTTCCAATCCTGGTTCAACCCAATAAAAATACTCAACCTGGAAAAGAGTCGACTCAATGATACATTCAAGTTCATTATCAAGCTTCCACGTAACTTCTTTTGACCCTTCATCAGCAAGCTTTGCAATATTCTTTGCCGATTCAATAATACAGGTGCATGCATCGGCCAGCCTGCTTTTATCATCCCTGGGCATGTTGTTTAATGCATATCCTCTAACTTCCGTAGCGTTTTCAATTAAATCCGTACTAAGATTAAAATACAAATCATAATTTTCATTCGCATATGCTTTTTGCATCTCAACAGCAACTTCCTGAAAAGTTCTTAAAATGTCATATATACTTTCTATAAATTCACGGTTAACCATTCTGTCCTCTTTTCAAAGCTAAGAATTTCTTAAGCTCTAATATTCATGTATCTAAATCTATTTTCACTATTTGTAAAAACAATCTATTTAAACATCTTCCACTCAACATATTCAGCAATGGTATGACCGATAAATATGTGTGCCTCCTGAATTCTCGGAGTAATCTTTGAAGGCACTCTCACAATAAAATCACACCATTCATCAAGTTCAGGGACCTCATGATCCCCCATCAGCATAGCAGTAACAATTCCCTGTTTCTTTGCATACTTCAATGCTTCTAAAACATTTTTTGAACGACCGCTTGTTGAAATACCAATCAGGACATCGCCTGCTTTTGCTTTTGCTTCAAGCTGTCTTGCAAATACCCTTTCATAATTGTAATCATTTCCGATAGCCGTTAAGGTTGAAGTATTTACGGTCAGCGCTTCTGCATCCATAGCTGGTCTTTCCTTGTAAAAACGACCGATGAATTCTGTTGCGATATGCTGCGCATCTGCAGCGCTTCCACCATTACCGCAAAGAAACAGTTTCTTTCCATCCTCTATAGCTTTAATAACTGCCTCACCAATATTCATTACTGTTCCTGTCAGATGCTGGTCTGAAGCCATTCTTTTAAAAATATCTTCATGCTCTGCAAGTCTTTTATAAAAATAATTATGGGGGCAGGATTCGTCATTATACTCTTCCAAAATTGACAAAAGTTCCCATAAGCAGCCTTTTCCACCATCGTTTTGTAACACAATATCAGATGCTTTCTTGGCCACATCAATTGCATTCGCAGGGCAAAGGCCAAGTCCTGCATATGTAAGAGGTTCAACATCATATTTTCCATCACCTACATAGCAGATATTTTCTCTTGTAATTCCTGTTCCCTCTTCAATCTGCTGCATTGTTTCTTTTTTTGTTTTATTTCCCCGGTAAAAGAAATCCCAGGGAAAGCGTTTTTCAAAATAATTTACTATTTCAGTATCTTCACCTGTGATAGCAGCAAGTTTAAAGCCTCGTCTGTGCAATTCAAAAATCGCATCAATGTCCTTCAAATTTACCTGTTTCTGCTCATTTCCTTTTGAATCAATAATCACAGATCCATCTGTTATTACACCGTCAATATCTAAAACAATTAATTCTATCATTGTAACCTCTTTTCCCTTTGGAATACCGATTATTGTTTATATATCCGCTTATTTTCTTTATATTCTTTTGTTGTATATCCGCTTGTTTTCTTTATATTCTTTTTGCATATCTGCTTATTTTTTTATATTCTTTCTGTATATCCGTTTGTTTTCTTATCATGTACTTATTTATTCTCTTATTATGCATTTATTTTGGGTAACGCATTTATTCTTTTACATAATTTTTAATCAGTTTTCATATTTTTTCAGTTATGTTTGGTTAAGTGTATGATATAAGTTATTATATATATCGGCATTTTTGCCATAAATTATAACACATTTCTGTTCAACCATGTGGCTGATCTTCGTATTTTATCACCGCCAATACCATAGTTTTTCCACTATCCAAGCATGTTTATGGCTTGCACCTTAGAGTACTTCCATGGCACGTAAAACAAAAAGCAGAACCAACAATACTGATTCTGCTCTCTAACCATCCTGCAAAATATTCAATTTATCAGTATGGACTGTTAAATTCTGATTCTGCTTTCTTGACTGCGTCTTCCAAAGTCATACCTGCAAAATTCTGTGCTCCAAGAAATCTTCCCGACTTCTTATCATCAACAAAAGCACCTACAACAATACCGGGAATTGCGCTCTCAGGTGCGTTGGGGGCCTGAGGTCCACCCAAGTCGGTTCTGCACCAGCCGGGATCTGTAAGATTAATCATTACATTTGTGCCCTGTACCTTTAAACCAAGGTCAATTGTTACTTTATCAAGTGCTGCCTTACTTGCTGAGTAGCCTGCCTGCTGAGGATCAAGATTTATACCGCTTGTGGTATTAAGAATACGACCAAAATCATTTGCAATCATTGAAGGAAGGAAGTGATAACAAATCATCATTGGTGCAATCGTATTAATCTTAAAGCTTTCTGTATAATCAGAAGCAGGTGTCTTTAAGAATTCATTTCTGTATGCAATCTGCAATCCGGCATTATTCAAAACAATATCTACTCTAACGCCTAAATTATCAATTTCAGCAAGCATCTTTTCTACTGCTGCCAAATCAGTAAGTTCAGCTTCAACACAGCGCACCTCAACTCCCAAAGTCTTAACTTCTGATGCCACTTTTTCAAGATTTTCCTTTTTTCTTGCATGAAGAATAAGATTACAACCCTGTTCAGCCATAAATACTGCTGTAAGTTTACCGATTCCTCTGCTGGCTCCTGTAATTAAAGCCCATCTTCCTTTAACATCAACCATAAAAACCTCCATATACCTTACTTTATAAAAACTCACTTCATAGAAACTTACTTTATAGAAGCTTCCTTTGAAGTTACTAATCACACAATTAGTCACGCAATTAGCCGCACAATTAGTCACACAATCAGTCATGCAATTAATCGCACAATCAGTCACGCAATTAATCGCACAGTATAAACTTCCCTGCAATTAAATAACAGAAAGTTCCTTCTTATTTTCATCTTGTTGTCCTAAATTCTATCAAAATTCATGAATGTGTGCAATAATTCCTCGGGTTTTTCGATTATTGTTTCTGCGCCATGCTCTTCCAAAAACCTTTTTCCTCTAAAGCCCCATGCGACACCAATGCAATCAATTCCCGAGTTCTCAGCAGTCAACAAATCAACATCCGAGTCTCCTATATAAAGGCATTCATCTTTAGTTACACCCATCGCATTTATCACCATGTTTACCATATCAGGAGCAGGTTTCAAGGCAATTCCCTCTCTGTCGCCCATAGCCATGTCAAAGCATCCGTCAAAATATTTGTCACACAGCTTTTTTACTGCTTCATCGCGTTTATTAGAAACAACCGCAGTCTTCATACCTCTTTCCCGCAATTCTTTAATCACATCAACTATCCCGTCATATGGCCTTGTAAACCGGTTCGCATGTTCCTTATAATATTCGGTCAATTCAGGATATATGGCATCAATTGTTTCCTGTGAAGTTCCTTCCGATACACTTCTTTCCAAGGTTTTCCTCAAACCGTTTCCTACAAAAAATCTAACCTCTTCCACCGTTCTTTTAGGAAATGAGTACTTATCCAAAACATAATTCACTGCATTAGTGATGTCATCTAATGTATACAGAATTGTTCCGTCCATATCAAAAATATACAAGCTCTTCATTTTCTTACTCTTTCTTACTCTTTCTTACTCTTTCTTACTCTTTCTTACTTATTTCATCTCATTTAATGTCATTCCAATTAAAACAACTGTTATCAGTATATTTATATTTCTAATATATCTTTTCATATAAATATTTTCCTGGTCTATTCCATCTCAATAATCCTATATGTACCTATCTTCTGTCATATTCTCCAAACTCACAGCCAAGATGCGTGACATCGATATCATCAATTAAGATTTCCCTGTTCTTTTCCTTCCTGTAAAACTTTATATTGCCGTATCCGGTTCCACCGTTCCACAAACGGTTATGTCTTTTTGCACCGTCCGGAGCTTCATAGTTTACTAGCAGCATCTCCTGCTTTTTACAACGCATATTCACATCAATTTTATATTTAAAGGTTTCTTGAATAACATGCCAGATTATTTCACTGCTGCTTTCATCGCATTCAAACTTTGTCTTAGAACCGGTCCAAAACTTAGAAAAATTGAACTCATAGCCCTCTCCTTCATAGTAAAATGCCCCTAAAAGTTTCCTGTTAAGAGGAAAAAAGAACACCTTTGGGCGTCCGCCACCAATGTCGAATACACTGTTTTCAAGTTTCCTTCCTGTCAGCTTGCTGGTCATTTCATTGGAAGAAAGCCATACCCATGGAGAAGTAAAATCAGCTCCCCAGTTCTTATCCGCATATCCATAGCATTTATCAGGAATGACATCAAAGGTTTCTCCATTAATAATAACCTCGCCTGAATATTTTGTCTTCATTCCTTCGGCATGCCAATACATTTCAAAGGCCTTGATATCTCTGAACAATTTACTTGCCCCATATCCGACATTGAAAGGAATAAGCTTCTCGACATCCAATTTCCAACTCATTTCCCCGAAATCGCTCATCCATTCCGGGTGCTTTGCATTTTCAAATCTGTCTACCTTAATACTTCCCTTAAGCTTTGTATCCGAGGCGAAGCAATCGCCTGCTTTAACGCTGTAAGGTGCATTCATGTGCACTTCAACGTCTTTCCATGCAAAAAATCTATGTAACTGCTTAGCCTCTTCGCCCCAAAAGCCTGCCTTAACCATCAAATAGGATGGTTTTATTTTCTTCTGACGATTTTCCTCAAGCTGTCCTAATACAGGTTCTTCCTTTGCAAGTCCCGGATTGCACAGGAAAAATTCTATGAACATGGCCTTTTCTTCGCCGGTTTCTCTATTCACTCCCGTAAAAGAGTGCCACCACCAGTCATAGCCCTTTCTCCTGAATTTACCTGTTAGCATACATGCATTTCTGTTTAAATCATGCTTTATACATTGCTTTCCCATAATTTCACCCTTTTTAACCGGCTCCTTTGCCTAATTGATTTTTTCATTTGTGCGAATAAATAACTTACTTGTTTCTATTTATTACAAATAATATTCAACTACGGCAAATATGTCAATAAAAATGGATTTTGCACACATATCCGTCAATATAAACGACTTGCATATAAAACAACAAGCTAATACTAAAATCTGACATTTTCAACTGTCTTGCTTATTCAAATATATTAGTATATAATCTTATCAGTAACGGTTTTACCGTAAAATATAACTTACGAGGTTTCAAAATGATTATTGGAGAAAATTTACCAAATATGCCTTGGCAGGACAGACCTGTTGGATGTACAGACATTGTGTGGCGTTACAGCAACAACCCTATAATTGACAGACATGCTATTCCAAGTGCAAACAGTGTTTTTAACAGTGCAGTAGTTGCTAAAGATGGTGCTTTCGTAGGCATTTTCAGAAGCGATGACAAGGCAATGAAGTCACATCTTTTCCTCGGAAAAAGTAAAGACGCCATTAATTGGGATATCGAACCCGATATTCTCAAGCTCTATGATGAAAAGACAGGTGAATTTGTAAGTACCGCTGACGGTTATGATCCCAGAGTTTGTCTCATTGAAGATAAGTACTTTGTAACCTGGTGTGCACAGTTTGAAAAATGGAAAGGCCCCACTATTGGCGTCGCATATTCCTACGATTTCAAGACCTTTTACAGATTACCCAACGCATTTTTACCTTACAATCGTAACGGTGTTTTATTTCCTAAAAAGATTAATGGTAATTATGTTATGTTCTCACGTCCTTCAGATAACGGCCACACTCCTTTCGGCGATGTATTTATCAGCCAGTCACCTGACATGATTCATTGGGGTGAACATCACCATGTATTAGAGCCAAGAGACTGGGCATGGACAAAGGTTGGCGCAGGTCCTATTCCGATTGAAATCGATGAAGGCTGGTTAATGATTTTCCATGGCGTTGGTCAGACCTGCAACGGCATGATTTACAATATGGGCGCTTGCATTCTTGACAAGAACGAGCCTTGGAAGGTTAAATATCGTTGCTATCCTTACATTTTGCATCCCGAAACTCCTTACGAGTGCGTTGGCGATGTACCTAATGTATGTTTCCCTTGCGCAACACTTCACGATGCCGCAACCGGTCGCATAGCAATCTATTACGGAGCTGCTGATACCGTTGTTGCTCTCGCTTTCACTCAGGTTGACGAACTCGTTGATTACATTAAGAAAAATAATTGTCAATAAGAAGCGTCAAATAAAAATCAATAAAAAAGCTTGATAAATTAGCAAAAAACCACCAAAAAAAACGACTCCCTGCAAAGGATATAACTCCGAAATTTTCGGAATATACCATTCACAGGGAGTTTTTATTTTGATAAATTTTTTCAGTGGAATATACAGCTTTAATTAAAAATCAAACACCAGCTCTCCACAAATCTCAATTTCTGAATAGCTTTCTGAACTCACACTTTTCGCAATATTTACTTATACTGCTTTTTAATAACCGCTTTTCCGATGAAATAGCATCCAACTATATATACAACACTTGTAATAATAGAAAGTACGATTTCCTTGGTGTCAATGGTACCGCTGTGCAGATATGCCATAGTCTGCGTAATCCAAAAATCGCCAAACGAAATTGGAAGATTTAATGAATAATCCAAGGTATCAAGCAAAAGTCCGCCAAGAGGTGGCACAAAAAGCAGGAATGCTATTGAAATACCGGACTTCTTAAATATCTGGCTGAATAAATTGTAAAATGCCGCATATGCCAGCATTGCAAAAAGCTGGGCAGTAAGAATATCAAAAACATGTGTCTTGTTCCAGCCAAAAACACCAACGGCCTCGATAGTTCCGACAGCTATCGCAATAAGAAATAATCCGGCGGTTACAATAATAGAGAAAATGAATTTAGCTGTGTAGACCTTTTCCTTTGTATAACCTTTTGCATAGATATTCTTAATAACATTCTGCTCATAATCTCTGCATACAATAAACGGAATGATTGCTGCAAGAAAATATGTAAAATAGCCGTTTGTCAGGATTTCGACCATCATATTTTCCATGTCATAGCCATATTCCAATAAATACCTGGACGGGTAGTTGTTCAAAAGCAAAAAGCCCAACATAATCACAAGAATTATGTATACAATAATTTGGCGAAACAGATTATGAAGTTCAAACTTTAATAATTTATTCATAATTATGCCCCCAATCTTTCAATAAAGTAGTCTTCAAGCGAAGATCCCTGTCTGTAAATTGAATATACCTTCACACCGTTATTTACAAGAAGACTGTTTACCAAAGAAGTATCCTCAACTTCTGACATGATATAAAAAGTATCCTTTAATTCTGTCTCATTGATGTCAACATTTTCAAACTGTTTTTTAAGAATTGCAATCGCTGCTGCCTTATTGTCAACCGATATTTCAACATGCTTTGTGCAGCGCTTGTTAAGTTCCTCTGCCGTAATTTCTTCTACAAGCTCACCATTTGACATAATTCCGTATCTGGTTACTATTTTACCAAGTTCATCCAGCAAGTGGCTCGAAATCATAAAGGTAATTCCTGCAGCATTCATTTCAAGAATCATGTCTCTTATTTCTTTTATACCCATAGGATCAAGTCCGTTTATAGGTTCATCAAGTATAAGTATATCAGGTTTTCCCATCATCGCAATTGCAATGCCAAGGCGCTGTTTCATACCAAGTGAAAAGCCCTTAACCTTCTTTTTCCCCGTTTCACCAAGACCAACTCTGTTAAGAAGACTCTTAATTTCCTCATCCTTAACGCCTTCATATAAAAGAGAAAAAAGCTTCATGTTTTCAAAAGCGGTTTTTCCATAATAAAGACCCGGTTCTTCTATTATCGATCCGATTTTCTTGCGGGCCAAAGAAAGTTCCTCTCCATTATTTATTGTAATTGTTCCATCGTCAGCCTGAGTAAGTCCCAAAATAAGCTTCATAAGTGTTGTCTTACCGGCGCCGTTTCTTCCTATCAGGCCATAAATATCGCCCTTTTTGACATTCAGACAAACATTATTTATTACTTTTCTTTTATCATATGACTTGTTTAAATTTTGAATTTTTATCACGCAACTAACCTCCTTCGCAAATACTAAAGTTTCATATATTGGCAACAATGTATCCGAGTTTCCTCATTCTTTCCGGCATATCCAAAGTTTCATTCCTCCAAATATATTCCTCGGATAGCAAAGTTCAATCAATAAGTCTAAATCATTATATCATTAAAGGCTGCATTTATGCAATCCTTCTCATCAGCAGGGCTTTTTGTTCTAATTGTACATGGCAAAAATTATTACGATTCTCTTCTGTTGTATTAAGTCCAACCTGCCTTACAGCCTCGCTTATCTTTACAACAAGATTCTCAGTAACTTTCTTTCCTTCTTCACTTAAAATCAATTTTGCCCTGTATGCATTATCACCATTCAGATTTTTCTTAAGCAAACCTTTATTAATAAGCAAATTTGTGTCCCTTGATACATCTGCCTTGTCCTTTCCTGTCAATGCAGCCAGTTCTGCACTTGTATAACCTTCTGCATTACAGTAAAGCTTGGTAAAATATATCCCGTAATTGCCCTTTAGCCTATCTTCAACTCCTCATAAAACGAGCTTATTACCTTTGCTGACACCTCAAGTTCCTTCTTTTCCTCATCCGAAAGACGAATTTCAACAATTTCTTTCGCACCCGAAGAATTAAGAATTGTAGGAACGCTTAAGTAAAGTCCATCAAGCCCATATTCCCCGTTTAAGCATACACATACCGGGAGAATTCTGTTTTCATTATAAAGAATTGACTTAATAATTGCAGTTGTGGCAGCTGCAATACCATAGCAGGTATTTCCTTTTCGCGCAAAAATTTCCCAACCTGCCTGCTTGGTTTTCTGAACTAAGCTCTCCTTCGTAGCATCCTTCGTGCGATTTTCATTATCCGCCATTACATCACTTAAGTATTTACCGCCAATTGTTGCCGAAGAAAATGACATAAACTCGCTGTCGCCATGCTCACCCAAAATGAAAGTTTCCACACTCTTGCAGTCAAGGTCGTAAAGCTTGGAAAGGCTGCAGCATACTCTTGCGGTATCAAGCGCTGTCCCACTGCCAATTACCTGTTTTGCAGGAAGTCCTGACATTTTCCAAACCATGTAGGTCATAATATCCACCGGGTTTGAAACAACAAGGAATATGCCGTCAAACCCACTTTCCATCACAGAATTCACGATTCCTTTAATAATGTTCATACTTGGCGAAAGCATTTCCAAACGATTATGTGAATCCTTTGGCATAGGCGCTGCTGCAGTAATAACTACTATATTCGCATCCTTGCAGTCAGAATAATCCCCCGCTTTAATTACTATATTACGGTTCATAAAGTACATCGAGTGCTGCATGTCTAAAGCTTCCGCATATGCCTTTTCCTTGTTCACATCGATTAAAACAATCTCTTCGCAGAGACCCTGGTTAATAATGCTGTATGCCGTAGACGAACCGACATTTCCGGCACCAACAATAACAACCTTTGATTTCAAAAATCCCATAAACACACCATCCTGAGTAAAAGTTATTAAAAACTTAATAATAACTATACAATACTTGCGATTTTCTTTCAAGCATGCGGAAGATTTCTTCAGCTCTTTTGATGCGAAAGAAGAACATTTCAGAAAAGCTGTGCTAAATTTTTAGTAAAAAACCAAACAACCTAAAATTATGCATATGTTGGCGATAAACAACGCGCCGTTTGATTTAACTAAACGACGCGTTATAAATTAATTATTCCGTATAAAAACCACAATCAGGTGTTGTATATGACTTAACCTTGTTCCCGTAAAGGTCAATAACTTCACATGGTACTTCCCCGTTCCTTACTTTGACCCATGCATTTCTAACCTTTTCTGCATAATCATTTGAAACCATATATTCATCATGAGAAGCATAGATGCAGTCATATTCATCTTTTAAGGCAATCAATTTCGTAAGTGATTCTTCAAATTGTTCAGGGCAGCGATGCTTTCCGAACATATAAATGTGTCCCTTCTGGACAGAATCCCCGGAATATAAAGCTCGTTTTAAAGTGTCAAGTATTGCAACACTTCCTCTCGTGTGCCCGGGAATATGTATAATTTTCAATGGTCTTCCGCCTAAATCAACAATGTCTCCATCTTTCAAAGGTTTCATCGAAGTAGCAGGATACTTGTTTTGCATATTACATCCAACATAGTCATCCGGATGAATACATATTTCAGTAAAACTATTAGTACCGGATGTATGATCCCCATCACCATGCGTATTAATAGGAATTATAGGCTTATTTGTCAGACTTTGGGCAATATCAAGTGCATTGGGACAATTCACGCCACTATCAATAAGCGCAGCCTTTTCTTCTCCTTCTAACAGGAAAAAACGAACAAACCCATCTTCCAATCTCCAGGTTTTTTCATCAATTTGTATTATTTCTACCATACTTCCTCCTCCTTATCCGGCCTTAATTTTTTCATTTACAAGCAATATGGGCGATTAATTATACCCTTTCAGGTATATTTTACACATTTTGAATTATCTTTTAACCCTATTATTTCTATTGTATCATCGGAATCAACAATGAACTCAACTTAAAATAGCACTTTCAAAGCTTTTCATTTAATAAAGCGGAGCAAGAAATCTGTCACACCTATAATAGTAAATCCATTTTCATCAAGACACTCACTAATCGGTTTATTAATTACTATTATTTTTTGAATTTGGTCTTTCAGCATAAAATATGGTCTTTTTTCCCTTGCTCTTGTTTCAGCATCATCAATGTTTACAGATACTTGGATGTAATACTGTCTTATCCCTTTTCGAGCAAAAAAATCAACTTCACATGTTTTTCTAACTGATTTCCCTCCACCATCTTTTTCTACTATATCAAAGGTCCCAACATTCACAGAATAACCTTGATACAATAATTCATTATAAATTATATTTTCCAACATCTGACCTTCATCCGGAAAAGCGAAATTAAGTCTCGCATTCCTAAGACCGGTATCTGCAAAATAATATTTTCTCAATGCACCAATTTCTGATCGTCCTTTTACATCATAACGTCTTGCCTCTCTTATTAAAAATGCATCTACAAAATACTCAACATATTTTTCTACAGTATGAGTATCTATTTCCTCATGCTTAGCACTTTTATATGTATTTGAAATCTTATATGCATTCAAGAGCTCTCCCGTTGATGCGCTTAATATGTTGCAAAGTTCATCTAAAGTACTTCCTTTTCGTAATTTATTTCTTTCTATAATGTCCCTAATATATGTTGTTTCAAATAATCCCTTCAAGTATTCTTTTTTTTCGTCTTCAAGGCGAAGTACTGCCAGTGGCATTCCACCATATTGCATATAATCATAAAGTACTTCTGTTTTATCACCACCTTTGTAAGAATATAATTCGTCAAATGATAGTGGTGCCAGATTAATATTTACCGCTTTGTCTCTAAATTCTGTAATTACATCGGATGACAGCATTTTGGAATTTGAGCCGGTCACATATAAATCTATATTTTTCTCTCTGGCAAGTCCAAGAACCACATCCACAAAAGAAATCACCTGTGAATCATTTTCCTTAGCCAAGACATGTTTCCCATCCGTAATATTAGGGTTTACTATTGAATAAACCAACTGAATTTCATCAATAAACACCACACACTGTTTTGTTGAATTACAATATTCTCTAACATATTCCCCCAAAAATATTGGATCTCTGTACCTTGCGTTCCTATCGTCATCTAATTCAATAACAAGTATTTCTTCTTCAGGAAGCCCGTTATCCAGTAGATATTGACGATATAATTCCTTTAATAAGTATGATTTACCACATCTTCTTATTCCTGTAATAACCTTTGGAAAGCCATTCCACCTGTTGGCAATTAATTTGTTTAAATATTTATCTCTTCTTATCATGTAATCACCTATTTTGTAGAATTCTACACTTTTTATGATTATATGATATTACTTAATTAGCAAACTTGCAAGTATCTAATCGATTTTTTTGTAGAATTCTACACTTTTTATGATTACAAAACATCAAACAGCCCAATCTGCTTGTGAACGTTCACATAAACATCTTCAATTATCGCTGTTTTGCAAGCATCCCGATATCATCCTTAACTATTCTCACAGCATCTTCCATGCAGTTAGCTCCAAGCTGTCTATCACCCTTTGCATCATTTATCACTCGCTATGTCACCCATCCTTTTTAAGCCGTTTGAAAAAAATATGTGTATTATTGCCGAAAATCGTAAATTATGGCATAATATCGTCAGGCTGATAAAAGAAATCAGTGATTGGCTTCCGGTCGGCTTGGAAAATTGCAATTGATAATTGGTATTAATCATATCGGAAGGTTTCAGAAGCTTAACAGATAATATAAGAAGGTGTATATGAAGAGAAAACAAAGTCTTGAAGAATTTACTGATGGTCGCATATACGATTATAACGATATGGTAAAAGCTAACACCTCAGACTGCAAGGGCTGTCATTTATGCTGCACAGGAATGGGTAATTCATTAATTCTCGATCCGTTTGATGTAAATCGCATCAGACTCGGTTTAAATATCACCTTGGAATCACTCATTAGTACAGGAAAAGTAGAACTTACAGTGGCAGACGGCTGTATTTTACCTTGCATAAAAATGGCTTACGGGGAAGAAGAAGCCTGCGGTTTTCTGAACAATGAAGGCCGTTGCAGTATTCACAAATATCGTCCTAGCATATGCAGACTGTTCCCATTAGGCCGTCTCCATGAAAACGGTGACTTTAAATTCATTCTCCAAACCGGTGAATGTCCCAAAACCGACAAAGCAAAAATAAAGGTCAGCAAATGGATTGACTCCCCTGCTGACCGCAAATATCATGATTTTATTTGCAAATGGCATAAATTATTAATCGACGTTGAATCAGAAGTTGTAAAAGATCCCGAATGTGAGCGTTCCAAGATGCTCAACATGGTTCTCCTTCAGTACTTCTATTTAAACACATATGGCGAAGATTTTTTCAGTTCTTTTAATGATAAAGAAGAACATTTCAGAAAAGCAGTACTTAATCATTATACGTAATCCCAAAATAATCCATATATGCCTTGAATCTGTCTTGAGCAGCCAGACAGGTATCTGTCAGATACCCCTTCTCATTTTTCCACTCCTTTAACCCGCGATAGTAAAATTCCTTAAAATCACCTTCTATAACAAATGGAGTAATTCCATTACGAAGACATTCCTTAAACATAATCAGCCTTCCAATGCGCCCATTTCCATCTTGAAACGGATGAATTTTCTCAAACTCATAATGAAATTCGATAATTTCTGCTAAGGTTTTCTCTTTTGTCTCATTATATTTTTTTAACAATTGTTGCATCTCTTTAGCAACATTCTCCGGCCTTGTTGTCTCTTCTCCACCCACTTCATTTTCCAAACGCTTGTAATCGCCTACATTAAACCACGCTCTACGACTGTCTGAAGTACCGGTTTTTAAAATATAGTGCAGCTGTTTAATGAAGGATTCACTTAGACGATAGTTTGCCAATTCAATAATATAATCAATACATCTAAAATGATTGGCCGTTTCAACTATATCGTCAACATTTAATACATCATTTTGAATCCCAATGGTATTTGTTTCAAATATATATCTTGTTTGATCATGTGTAAGACGGCTGCCTTCAATGTGATTGGAATTATATGTTAATTCAATTTGCACTTTATGATATATTCCACCTTTAATTCCTGACTCTTTCTCGTATTTCAGCCTCGTAAGTATATCCGAAGGTATTTTTCCTTCTCTTTTCTTTCTTGCAGGCTTAACTGCATTTGAAGGTATTTTCCATATTTTTCCATCAAGAACTGCTCCGGGAACCTTTCCTGATAAACAATAATTACGCACACTTCTTTCGGATATCCCCCATTTTTCTGCTATTTCCGCTACACTATCATACTTCATATACACCCCAGGCCATAAAACAACTTCATGTAAAATATTAATACAAAATCCTTTAATCTATCGGAAAAATTATACCATTATCGGCAATATATATCAACATTATGTGCGTTGAAACTTCAATATATTTTGCCGATAGTATGTTGCTCTATTGCATATTAATTGTACATCTGTCCGGACTTATTCCAATATTCCTGCCGTAGAATGGTACATATAACGACTTAAGTTCTCTTTCTCTACCAATAATCATGTTATTCTATCTCCTATTAAACCGGAATTTTTATTCAAATATTTTTTAACAAAATCATTCTGAACTAAATTTGTTACAACTTATCAAGTATATCAATACCTTTTTTAATCTGCCACCAATAGCACCCGGTATCTTTGCATCTTTATAATAAAATGAGATAGCAAAAATAAAAATAACCTTGCGCTTGCAAGGTTATCATTGTTACTGTTTTCCTTCCTGTTATTCCATATACTTCATCGCCACATCATATAACATTCCGGCAAACTCCGGTGTATCAGCTTGCCAATATTCCAAAATCGTTTTTTCAAACTCAGCTCTCGTTTCATCCCTTAGGGGACAGCACGAATAGTCTATATAAATAAGCCGATTATCCTTTACGGCAAAATTTAAACTTTTATAATCCAGTTCTATTCCATACAACTCTGCTTTGTTGTAGATTTCTCTTACTTGTTCCAACAATAGTTCCGCGTTTTTCCTTTTCGCAATATAATTAAATGCTACTTCTCCCGGAATATATTCCTTTAAGATAATAGCATTTTCATAATCTATGTCGCAAAGCCTTGGTACCGGTATCCCTGCCGCTATTAATGTCTTGTAATCCGACAGACTTCTTTCTACAATTGCTTTCTTTTTGTCTGGTTCGTATACTTCCAGTATTTTTTCAAAGCATACAGTTTTCCCCATCTGTTA
Organism: Lachnospiraceae bacterium; assembly: GCA_024403335.1. Lineage (GTDB taxonomy): Bacteria > Bacillota > Clostridia > Lachnospirales > Lachnospiraceae > JAKSSA01. The sequence continues at coordinate 21,795 of JAKSSA010000004.1, read as the reverse complement.
CCAGTCATGTATTACAAGTCCATCCTTTCCCAAAAAATTCTATTGTGTCAAATATATGACCGTTTACAGAATATTGGGTTAAACTCTTTTCTTTCATAATCTACTTTCTACAATCATAAGAAATTTCTTGAGCCAATGGGAATCTCAGCATATAAACTTGCCCAGGAAATCCATGTTCCCACTTCACGAATTCAAGATATTCTCCATGACAGAAGGAAGATTACACCTGACACATCACTTCGCTTAGCAAAATACTTTGGTGTATCGGATATATATTTTTTAGATATGCAAAATGACATCGATATCAGAAATATGAGACAAGTTATGGCAGATGAGCTCCTCTCTATTCAGATTTGCAAATTTGCTTAAAATCACAATCCCCCGGTGATTATTTTCACCGAGGGATTGTTTTTTGTTCTCTTAAAAGTAGCTGCGGCTTTTCTGTCAAAGCCGATTAATTTGTTCGTTTTATCTTCTACTCCAATATAGAATTCTCCACCAGATGCATTTGCCAATCCTGCTACACTTTTCAGCCATCCAATAACATCATCCCTATTGAGAAGTGCCTTACATTCCAATTTATCATTTTCTAGCTGCGCATCTTCGATAAGCTCTTCTAAGTACATATAATGACTTTCCTTTTTTTGAATCACTTCAAGATACTTCAAAATCGCTTCAAAATCAACTTCAATATCACTTCATTTTACTTCGAATTAAGCTTAATGAAGATTGCCACCTCTTGTCTCTTTTAGCCTTTTCTATTAACTAATAAAAATATAATGTAAGTATTTTTTAATTCTGTAGAAATAAATTTTTTCATTTTTAGGCATTTTGTACAAACTGTCTCATAAGAGCATTATACACTTTTTTCCTTTTTAGCATCACCATATTCACGCTTCATTGCCTCAACCGAAACAACCCATTGCTTTCCAAATTTACATACATCAACACCATTAATAAGCTTACCGTAAGCAATTGCCTTTCTTAACGTGCTCTCATTAAGGCCCCAAAGTTCAGTTGCATCCGCAAATGACATCAAGCCATCAAATGGAGTCTCAACCTGAACTCCGTTTTCCCAAAGTTCATCACACGATAAATCCAGTTCGTCATTCCAAACGATTCCATACCCACCAATGTCTGCCGACACACCAAAGAATTCATCTTCGTGCTCCTTGAAATATCCAAACACAGGCAATTTCTCAAACAAAGGATTTATATCATATATTTTCGTAACGCCTTCACAAAACTGAACACTTAGTCTGTAACCCGGTAAAGCATTAACGACTTTAACTTTATGAAACATTGCATTCGTCTCCCTTTTTTCATATTATATCACGATATCGTGATATAATGCAATTTCTATAATAATAATTTGCTCATTTGGACTCCGTTTCACAATTAAAAGTCATTCCCCATGAATGTATTCCTTCAAAATAATTCCGTTCTCATAATCTATTTCCAAAAGCCCTGGAACCGTTATTCCAGCCTCTTTTAATGTCTCATAATCAGACTTACTTTCTTCCAAAATTTCTCGCATTTCAACCGAATCAAATGTACTCAATATTTTTTCAGAGCATATTCAGTAAACAATAAACCATCATCATAGTTTTACATTTGTCCACTCATATGTGTATGCCCCCCAATATTTTGTCAGCTGCTATCTCATCAATCATGATTTGATAAAGATGCAATATCCTTAACGCCACATATTAAGTGACTATGTTTAGTTATTCTTTCTTCTTACTCTTCTGCTCCACAAATGATATCCAACATTTGTCTCGGAGTTACAACAAAGTGTTCGATTGGAAAATGTTTTATGTTTCCAGATACAAGGTAAGCATCCTCTTTTTTTCGTTCTTCCATAGTCACCTCGTAAAAAACTCTATCTTTCGGATCCGGTAGCTCAATATCGAGCGTCTCAGGTTCAACATTTATTCCTATCCGTTCTATTTCTTCAACGATATCCTCAATAATATCATTGTTCAAGTGAAACTTTGGTCTACTAAGCACAGCCCTGTATTCTGTTAGTATTTCAGTATTAAAAACCGGAACTATTACACCATCAAAAGTAAGTTCCATTATAGTGCCTGGCACCGAATTCCATTTTAACATAGCAGAAACAAGCACATTTGTATCAATAACTGCATAGTAATTCATAATTGCCTACTTTCTGACAGCTTCAATTTCCGCATTGATTTCATCGAGTGTCATATCAGAAATACCATTTTGCTCTGCAATTCTACTGGCTGCTTTCATTGCTCTCACTGCTTTATTTTCAGCAATATCACTAACATTCATGCTAAAAGGAATACCATTTTCCTGTACTAATCTGGTCATGCACATGCGAAGGTATGTCTGAAGATCAATCCCAAGCTTTTCGCATATCTGCACAGCTTTTACACGTGCTGACTCCTCTGTTCTAAATTGTACTAAGGTATTTGCCATAATAACACCTCCTTTTCGTCTTGATTATACATTCATTTGTCATCATTTGCAATCATTTTATGGTCAAATCCGTGTTCAAACTCCATAAAAAGATAAAAAGAGAGGATAGAATCACCAATGTGTTTCCTAACCTCTCTTTAAGGCTAATTTTAGTGTTGTCTGCCAACGACTGCATACGCAGTGATGAATACGGTTTTTAGTGTTGTCCGTCAACGTCCGAATAATCGGTCTTAGTTCAGATTTAGGTGTTAGCCCACCAAGAAAAGCACGCTTTTCTTTTCAACGTCATTATATGTGGAATCCTTTTTTGTGTCAATTAATATTTTTATCTGCTTTAGATAAAGTTGCTGCTATTATAAATGCTCTATGTCGGTCTGCGTGTTTTACTTGTCTTATTCCGAAACAGAATTTTATTAGTACGTAATAAATACCAAATACTTTCTCAGGATATGTTCTTTCCTCCAATCCATTTCATTTTTTTATTTAGGTGACAAGCATGTTTATTTAATAAAAAAGCCCGTTAAATACGGGCTCACAACAGGGGACGAGAGAATCGAATCACAAAGGGAAATTTGTTCTCTAATCATCTCGTCCACATATTTTCAGCATTTCCGATAAAATAATGCGTATTTTGTATGGATTACTTTTGGATTACCTAATTTTTATGCAGTCTGAGCAGCTGTAGGCGATGTCGAAACCTTTGTTAACACCGGAGCTTTTGCCAACTGTTCTCTTATAAAGTTCATGTCAGCTCTTGCTATAACATAGCTCCTTCTAGTGGTTGATATATCAGAATGCCCCATAAGATATTTAACAACTTCCTCATTGACTCCTGAGTAAATCAAGTTTGTTGCATATGTCTTTCTAATCTTGTGAGGAGAACGCCTTGGAATACCAACCGCATCGCACGCTCTGTAAATCTTTCTACGAAAACCCGATTCGCAGATTCTCTTACCATCATCATCTGTGAGCAACCACTCTGATTCCGGATTTCTGGCAAGTAACTGTGCTAGCACCGCTTTTCCAAGTTCTCTCACTGTTACCTGACGCTCACCCGCATCTGTTTTCGTAAAATCTTCGATGTCAATTTTGTTTTTACCGGTAGCTTCGTTTTTGTAATGGATTTCTGTTCTTGTAACACTAATCAAATCATCATTAACATCAGACTTCTTAAGTGCCGCAAGCTCACCAACTCTGAGACCTGTTTCAAACAGAAGAACCAAACCTAAAGACCGTACATCTCCTTCTTTAAGGAGATATTCCAGCAGCAGATTTGTTTCGCTTATTGAGAAGCTTTCTTCCTTTGGACTCTTTTTTGTTGACCGGAAACCATTTTTAGGTCTATCGAAGGAATCAAGATAAGTTGTCACATTGAAACTGGAATACCGTTTCTGGACAGCATACTTCATAACTCCCCGGACAATTCCACACATTGCATTAAACTCTTTTGAAGACATATTAAGCGCCTTAATTGAAGGGTACAAGCATTCATCAAGATCATCTGCGTCGATAAAAGAAACCTTTTTATTAATAAGCTTCTTTGCCTTTTCATTCTTTAAGAAGTATTTCTTGAATTGATTAATATATCTGTCGTAAGACGATAAACGAATCTCTCCTCTTTCCTTCTTTCTCTCAATGAACTTATGAAATACCATTTCAAAGGTTGGCGTTTCTACCAGAGACTTATAATACTCAGTCAGAAATTCTTCTAAATCCTCTTCCGAATTTCTTTTTACCAGCTTTCTTGTCTTTCTGTCCTCGCCAATGTAGGTATACCACTTATGGTTCTTACCTTCCCATATTGCACCGGTGTGCATCTCTCTATATTTTGTATTTTTGAGCATGTCCAATTCAGACTGAACCGCATCCAAATCTATTTTATATTGGGACGAGAGATAATTCAATAGTTCTTGAGTATTTTCAGGCTTTTTTTGGATTTCCTCCATTCTACTATTTATTTTTTTTATATATACTCCCCCTTATCTAACCTTCACATACCTCTTTTCATATTCCAGATCAGCAAATGCTTCAGCCTGATTAACAAGCGTCTTGTACGCATCATCTCCAAGCATATCCTCAATCTCGTAAAGAAGATCACTGCGCTTTTCAAGTTTTTCGTTCTTCTCATAAAGCGTTTTATTTCTATCCTTAGCTATTCTGTAATACTCCCCAAGCTTCTCATGTTCCCTTTGCAAGTCTCTAAACTGATAGAGCAGATTCTGAAAGGCACATAACGCAGATTTCACCAAAGAAACGATCTTTTCAACAAACGGATCCACAAACCTTTCCTTGTATGTTTTAGCTGACATCATAGCCTTTGCCTCAGGTAATGCCGTATAAGCTGTATTGCTGAAATCGTCTATCTTCTTGCTTATTTCGTCATGATCATGTTCCAGTAGCTTTACTTCCCTTACAGCCTTCGAAACACGATTTTCCGACTCCTTAACCTTTGTTTCCAAAATGCTCGCCTTCTGTTCCAGTTCTGCCACTTCCTTAGCCTTTTTATCTGCAAGCTCCTTGAAACTTTGAGCATAACTCACATTCTTTGCTGCCTCCTGAAGTGATTCCTTCACCTTGACCTCTGCCTCTGCAAGTTTTACTTTTTCCTGCTTAACCTTGTATTCTGTAACGGTCAGATCATGATTTCTGCCCTGCTTTTTAACCACCAGCTCATCATCATACACTGACTTTACCCATTCATTGGCATAATCCCTAAACTTGCCCTGGAGGAGATTTGCAAGTGTGTCCTTTGTAAATACATCTCTTTTGGAAACCTGCGTTTTAAGACCTCTTACGCAGTTATTTCTTACCGGAACACCTACGATATGCATATGCGGGCTTGTTTCATCATAATGAATAACTGCATTTGCAATCTTAAATTCCGGCATTATTTCCTCAAGCTTTTCAAGCATCCCTCTATATACCGGGAGTATCTTATGCCTCCAGTCTTTATCCTGTTCCTTTTGCCTTTCCCAAAAGCTGATGTCTCCAATCTGGACAATCATTTCAACTGCGATATCCTGGCTCTTTTTGCATACTGCGTCAAAGTAATCCGGGATTTTTCTTTCCTCTCTTGTCTGCTTATTGTTATATTCCCTTAAAGCTTCATCAAAGAGGTTATGATAAAGGTTTGTAACATCTGAATAAAGTTCATTTGTTCCCCTTAAAATATCATAACAGTTTTCCCTTGGAGTCTCCGTTTTATACAACCGCATGTTGTGCTTTGCAACGGAACAAAGTTTTGACTTCCCGGTTATGGCACTGCTCTTATTGCTTATATGTGCTGAGAATGATATTCCCATAATTCTGTCCTTTCTTTTTGTACATTTTTATTTTCCGTTTTGCTTTACTGTCATTTTTCCTTTTGACCGTCACAGCAGGCGGCTCTTCTGCCTGCTATAAAGTCTTTGCCTTATCATTGAGACCACAGTCTCCAATGATAACCCCCTAGCAGTATCGGCAAGCCAATACATGCGGGGGCTCTGCGAGGCTTTACTGTTTCTCCATAAATTTCGAAACAGATGACACTAATGACGCTATGACGGTTATATACATACCCCATCATTAAGAAGGGGGGTATATAATATCGTCATTCCGTCATATCGTCATTGGGTGGTTTCAGCTCACACTCCCCTTCGCCTGAAATTGACATTGCTTCATTTTTTCCAAAAGGTATGTCAGTCTCCAGAGAAAGCTGCTCCCACTTCCCTGACAACTTGTTAAGATAATCTATGCTACGATCAAGAAGAATAATCCTGTTTGTTGCCGTCCGAGTGTTCTGCACCGCAATTCCAAAATCCTTATAAAGATCGTCTTTCAAGACATTGATTTTTCTTGATAGTGTATTTGCAGAATCTGTCTTAATACCTGGTGGCAGCTGCTCACAAAGTTCTGTAGCTGTGCCTTGCCAATGATTATTATGATTTGTAAGAAAATCTGATAAACCAGCAAGAAATGGATTTCGGAGATTGCTCCGGTGTTCTTCATTCACAAAAGTACATTGCCATTTGAGAGTCTCTGGATCTTTTGTGAGAGAAAGCTCCATATCTGCAACATCTCTCCCAGTAACGCACAATTTTGCATTTTGGTCAGTTCTCGATTCCTTGTACATGACAAATGCTCCGTCAACTGCACCAAGCAAACCGCTTGAGCCTGATATCATATCAAACGGGTCCGAAGCCTCCATTTTTCTGGTATGATGAACCAGGATAATGCAAAGCCTTTGTTTGTCCGTAAAATCCTTAAGCTTTCCAATCATTTCATAATCAGCTCCATAATTATACTGATCAGCTCCGTTTCCATTTCCACGCACTTTCTGTAATGTATCAAGGATGATTAGCTGTATATCAGGATTATTCTTCACAAAGGCCGCAAGCTGATCTATAAGTCCGGATGTAATACCCTCAGACTCCACAGCGAACTTCATCTTTTCATTTGTTCCAATACCATACATAATGTGCAGTCTCTTTCTTATCCGCTTGTAATCATCCTCTCTTGCCACATACAGGGTAGTCCCTGTCTTTACTTCTCTGCCCCATAATGTTGTTCCAGAGGCAATGTGATAGCATAAATCAAGCATAAAAAACGATTTGCCAATCTTTGGAGATCCAACAAACAGATAAGTTCCGTTATACAGAAGACCATCTACAATCGGCTCTTCTGTTGGAAAATCCATATCCTGGATTTCATCCCATGTTTTCACTTCTAATTCCTTCAATTTTCTCCTCTCTGTAGGCCACTCGCACTCCGAAAAATAAACACAAAAAAAGCACCAGAGAACGCAAGTAAATAATCCAATAAAACTTATTGAATTATTCCCCTGCGTCTCCAGTGCTTGACTTCAACTCGTGCAACGATATTCACATAATATATTCAGAGGTGATCTCTCATTGCAACTCTTCCGTATTAATCAGAAGAGTTCTCTGTCGCCTTTATCAGGTGGGCCCACTATTTAATTATCAATTTAAACATATATTTGCCAACGGAATTCTCCATTGACCTTTTTCTGCTTTGTTCTTTTTCGAAGATCCTTCTCAGTATACTTCTTGAAAGTCAAAACCCTTCTGCATCGATGACAAGCTATACTTACTCCCAATAAGACAGTATTATCACTATCATCATGCGTTTCAACATCAAAGATTCGACAGCCACAACCCTTACAGACAATCTCGATCTTCATGTCTCCATTATTCAATTATTCTTCATCTCCTCCAAAAAAATGGAGAATCCTACTTCGGGTAGGATTACCAGTACCGTTGAAGATCGGTACATGAAGTAAGCAAATTCCGACGAGGAGAAGCTTTCCTCTGCTTACTGCACACGCTTCTTCGCAGCCAGGTAGTCAGGCTGCATCGTTATATAAACCGATGCTGTTATTATATATAGCGATTTCAACCCGGTCAATGGACTCATGTGTCCATTTTTTATCCCACATATTTTTGTAAACTGAATTTGGCAAGCAAACAACTGCTGCCAAAATACCTTTACTCATGGGAGGTGATTGATATGGTCAAATCCAATTTCAAAGAAAAAAGAATTAAAGCAGGACTCCGCCAGGAAGATCTGGCAAGGCTTGCAGGATGTGATGCGCATTCAATAAGTCGCTATGAGACTGGGGAAAGAGTACCCTGTTTAGAGATTGCCATAAGAATAAGTGAAGCATTAAAAACAAGCGTCAATGAAATATTCCTGTCAAAATGATGCTCTACCCAAGCTCCACCACTTGATCTGCATACTTCTCCAGATATCTTCTATGGCTCACAAAAAGACAAGTCGGATGATTGGACTTAGATATTGCCTCCAATATCTTCTTCTCCGTATTCTCATCCAGAGCAGAAGTAGCTTCATCCAAAATCAAAAATCCTGACTTCTTAAGAAGTGCTCTTGCAATAGAAATTCTCTGTGCCTGCCCTTCGGATATGCCAGTAGCCTTCTCTCCGATTACCGTATCAATCCCCTGTGGCAGTTCCATCACAAAATCAAGAGCATCCGCCACACGAAGAGCCTCCATCATCTCTTCTCTGGTAGCATTACTGTTACCCATCAAAAGATTCTCTGCAATACTTCCAAACATCAATGTATTGCCCTGTGGAACATAACTGATGTGTTCCCTGGTCTTATTTCCACAAGCAGCACACTTTCCGCTTTCATCCACAAAAGACAGCTTTCCACTGCTTACAGGCAAAAAGCCCATAATGCTTCGTAGCAGTGTCGTCTTACCAATACCAGACCTACCGGCAAGCATTACCATCTCACCGGGCTTGATGGAAAAGCTAGCATTCTTAACAATCAACTCTTCTCCATAACCGATACAAACATTCTCCGCTGCAAGTCCAAGAAAACCATCAGATAAGTCAGCTGCATTATCCTCGATAATATCATCATCTTCTTCGCACTCACTAACTTCCATAATTCTTCCTGCAGAAGCAAGCACTCCTACCACCTGCGGAAGCTTATTTGCGATTGAGTAAATCGGTCCTTGAATCTGTCCTACCAAACTAAGAAATGCAGTCATCACACCAAACGTAATATTACCTTCATTGACCATAACAGCACCTAAAACAAAGGCAACCGCATGTGTTCCGGTAAATGTCAGACTGATAATACCTGAGCCAAGTACCTTCCACCAGTTCTTCTTACGAACCAATGCAAGTCTTTTATCCTGAATCTTATTCAGCTTCCCGATACTTGAGTTTTCCTGACCAAATATCTGTACCAGGTCAATCTTACTCAGTCTCTCCTGCAAAAACACCCTGTAATTTGCCTCTGTCTGCTGATACTCCTTCTGTACCTTCTTAAGTCCTATGCTAACAAATAAAAATGCAAGCACTCCAACAGGAGCAATCACTATGGTTGCAATAGCAAGAATCTTGCCATAGCCCCAAAGAAGCACAAATGCCAGAACCAAGCGAATCAAAAGACCGCCTACAGAAATCACAAGCTGGCTAACGCCTGTGGTAATCTGCTCCACATCACTGGTAATACGGCTTAACAGTTCCTCACTGTGATACTTTGTCCTGTTTTTCCAGCTCATACCAAGCAGCTTCTCAAAGAGACTGCTTCTCACCTGGCAGGCATACTTTTCCGTAATCAGAGATTCCAGTAAAGACTCCACCAGACCTCCAATGATGGAAAATGCATACAGTCCCACCATGAGAATTACCATAGCCTGAAATCTTGCATGGTCTGATGCCTTATCTACGATTTCCTTATTTATAAGAGAAATGACAACGGTAGATGCTGCCACTAATGTATTCAAAATAAAAAGGCCAAATAACTTCGATTTACTCTTACCGGTTAGTTTCACTAACCACTGTAGGTATCTACGCTGATTTGACCTGTCTTTTACAAAATCAATGAATTTTCCCATAAAATATCAACTGCCCTTTTCAGGTCTATTTTTTAATCATCATATTTTATAATCCTACTTATGAAATCTTTTCAATTCCAACTATTCGTTTCAACTTACGAACTGCTCGAAATGGAATCAGTAAATACTTTCCAACCTTCCATAGAGCAGTCCATCTGTTAAAACGCTTAATTTACTTTAGTATACATTTTACCTTTTAACTGGTGTCGTTTCCTTTCCGGTAAAAATTCTGTATATTTTCTGTCCGTCCTTGAATTTAAACTTCATCTTTACGCTATTATTACTAAAGCATCTCTCTTCAAAAACTATATCCTCTCCACCGGATCCATAACATATCAAATATGTATCACTTTCATCATCCAGCAAAGTCGCACTTCCCATTGTTGAAGATTTATATGGAGTTTCAAATATTTCACATTTTTCCAAAGTCAGATTTTTTTCATCGATCCAGTACCTGCAAACCCTTGAGTTATTATCCTTACCACCTGAATTATCAAAGATAGTTATAGATCCATCCTCCGTATACCTTGCATCATGTTGATAAAGACCAACCTGTTCATCGGTCATACCTTTGATATCATTTCTTTTTCGACCCATTACCCACAATATTTCACCGGTTGTACGATCAATTTTTATTAATCCCATATGTCTACAGCTGATTAATAGGTCAAAAGTATTAGGATCAACAACAACAGAATTAATATGTACATAATCCGCGTATCTATCCTCAGATGTTTTGGAATAGTCATCTTCTATAATGGCAATATTATATAACTCAGGATGATCAATCGACTCCCACTGCAAAATTACCTGTCCGTCTTTTTGTTCCTGCACTACTGTATTATATACATAACAGTCCTTTCCATTCTCTGATGGAATATTATTTACTTTGGATTTCGTCCTGGCCATAAGAATATAATGATTATCATCAATAATTTTATAATCATGAATATCTATAAGGCTATCATTTACATTAATCGATCCATATTGCAGCGGATGAATATTACTGTTAATTACATTAAAATTTTCATCCATAAGTACAATATTTGCAGGATTTTCACTATCAGGAGCAATTCTGTCTGCATATGCATATCGAATAGTTCCATCCGAATATTCTATCTTTCTAAAATTATATACCCAATTTGGTATTGCCTTATACCACTTTACGTCACCGCTTGGTGACATAATAAAGAAATAATTATTTCCACTTTTAGTTTCATCTTTTAAGGCAATAAAAAAATCCTCCTTTGATATACTCGAACCACTTATTTCATATTCCGGGAAATCCATTGGAAGCGAAACAGGACTGATTACTGACGTAACATCTTCAGTGGTAATCGAGCCATCATCATTAACCCTTATTTTCCATAATGTACCATTCGGGCTTTTAATAATCGTATAATCATTAATCAAATTGCGATCCGAAATTTTCAGCTCAGGTATGGAATAATAGTTTCCATTAATATTCTGATCCGATATCATGCTGCCAAAAACAATCACTCTGTCATTTGCCGGCTGTACCGCAATTCTGACGTAAGCAATTCTGTCATCATCCGGAACTACAATTGTCGCCTGACCATAACTGTCAACACGCTTTATAAATTTTTTCTCTCTGTCAAAATAACAAACTACATTCGTTGCAATACCGTTTCTCGTAATCTTTTGTCCGGCAGTACAAGCAATCCAATTGCTCATATAGCTTCCGTTTTGCGCTTCAACAATATTGCCCTCATAATCATAGAAAAAATTTTCGCATCCACTCGCATCATACAGGTTTATCTGCTTTTCATGGTACTCTATCCCTTTTATGTCCTGTAATGAAAGGTCTTTTCTGTCAAATATAACCAACACGTCAAACAAAACCAGTACTACTACCACTACAAGCATGAAGAAATGATATATTATGCCTTTGTATTTTTTTAGAAAAGAAATGATTTTCTTGTTTTTAAGTACGAAAAATAATATCCCAACGAATACTAAACACAAGATAACCAATAAAACCTTATTTTTGTACAGCTCCAACAATAACGCCTTAAAACTTCTAAGGTATTGTATCAATTGCCTCATATTGATTTCCTCTTAATATTTTGCCTCAATTCCAAGCATTCGCTTCAACTTACGAATTGCTCGAAACGGAACAAGTAAAAATCGCCTGATCTTCCAAAGAGATGTCCATCTCTTAAAACGTTTAATCCATTTAGGCTTCTCACAATCAATGGTAACCTTGCCTCTCTTGATGAGTATCGCTTTACCTATGATATTTTTCTTCGGAAACGGCTGATCTGGTCCAAGGTTTCCGTCACCAAAGGTCTGAACCATATCGCCATTCATTTTATACAGACGATGTAAGCAATAATCACCGCCCTTATACTTTCCCGGAAACAGAACAATATCTCCAACCTTCAATTCTTCCTGCTTAGCAGGAACAAGCAGGATATCATCCATGTTCGCTCTAACAAACGGATACATACTGTTTCCGGTCACTCGAAACCATATTGGAATGGCACTGTCACTTTCAGGATTTCCATGTACCATTTCTGCCCATTCCTGTACGCTCAAGGACACCTTTTCCATAATTATCTTTCCAATCCAAAATTCTGCATAGTCTTTAAAATCCTCTCAGAATTACCTTTACTTACATCAGCAGTTGCAACCATCTTAAGATTTTTTCTCCTATGGAGCAAAACATCTATAATTCTATACCCCCAAGCAAAAGGAAGCAGAACAGGCCATTTTCTAAGTATAGGAAACATCTCACACATACCGGAATACGGATAAAACGTACGATGTAAAAAGAAAGCGATTCGACTATTACCACCTTTACTCATATAGTCTCTTCCGGCATCACTTTTTCCATAAGTACTTCCTTGAAAAAATACTTCCATATCCTCATCAGAAACTTTCGCTTCCTCTTCCCCAAAGAACGCATAAGCAAGAGTCCTTAACTTTTCTTCAAACTTCGAAAGTCCAACCGATGCCAGGCTCTCATTAATATACTTCCTATCAAAGCTGTCTTTATAGGTCTGATTGAGTACATAGATATCACCCATCGGTCTGATACCAAGTCCGCTGCTCTTAAAATGCTTCGCAGCATGCACAATCACATGAATGTACAAATCCTCAGGCTTCATATGGTAGAGATTTGAAATCTTTTCATCCGGAATTGCCTTTGCAAACATATCTTGTAGAACACTCTTATATGGACTATCATCTGTCACAAGCTTTCTATGTGGTTCAATATTCATACAAGGTTTCTTATGGAACACCTCATGACATCCGCTTTCCAGATTCTCTGTAGAATATCCCGCTTTTTCCATTAACTCTGCCAATTCCTGTGGTGTCACGCCATCATAGAGCAAATCCACATCACTCATTACCCTAAAACTTGGAGAAGGATACAGCTCTTTTATAACGCATCCCTTTAAAGGCAACACCTTCACTCCGTTCTCACAAAGATACTTTACAAGATTCTTATACTCTGACATCTGCACTTCACTGCGAGCACAGTCACTTAGAAATCTTTTCTGATATTCCATCCAAGAAGAACCCTTTTCAAGATTTTTAATACTGTTCAGTGCACAAAAAGTAATCGGTGCCATATCCTGCTTAGAACCAATTGTGAAAATCTCATCTGCAGTGACCCCTTCCGGTAAAGGTCTCACCGCTTTTCCATTTAACACATCCCCTACAATTCCAAGGAATGCATATTCTTTTTCGTATTTCATTATTATCCTATTCTGCAATTCCTGCCTCAATAAAATCGGCACAGGTTCTTTCTACACTCTGCATTGCTTTTTCAATATCCACATCATATTCCTCAGTTAAAGCCTTCGCAGCTTCTTCCTTAGACTTACCTTCCACCAGTTTCTCATAAATAAATGCACTTGTTTCATTCAGCATGACTGAACCCTTATATGTCTTGATATTTTCACCAATAGGCATAACCATGTTCATACCCGGCATCTTTCTAAGTACAAAACCTTCTTTTATCTTCATTCCTGTATATTCTCCTATGCAATATTATCTATTACAAATAGATAGCTGATTCTATGTCTAATCTTCCTTAAGCTTATCGTGCCAATCATACAATCTCTGCCAGAACTCGCACACCTTGGCATCACACTGATTATTGGAAGAATACTTCCCATGCTGTGTCGGACAGTAGTGGCACTTGGTGTTATACTCGCAGCTATGGCACTTCTTCGGTACCTCATAATTCTTTACTGCTTGATTTATCTGCTTCCACGCCGTTTCAAATCCATCGACTAAAGGATACTTGCAAATAATGTCTCTTGGGAAAGAAAGACATGGTAGCATCGCTCCATCCCAGCATACGGCAAAGCATGTACGACCCGCACTACAATACAGTCCCTTCTCTGAAATATCAGGCCGCTTTGTAACCTTACCGTAAAGCCTTTCTTCCTCTTCCTTTGGCATATACTTTGGCGGAAACAACTCATTGCTTTTCTTTCTGATGCGAAGAAGTTCCTCTACAGGCAAATCAAAATCTGCTTTTTCCCTGCCACTTTCCTCATACGCATCTATAAGCAAAGTATTTACCACAACAGGTACTCCAAAGCTCTTTGCATATTCCATCACCCTGTCTGTCCACGGCATCATATATGCACTTGGTGTGATCATCAATCTGATATTAAAGCCTGTATCAATGCATCTCTTAACATTTTCACTAACTATATCATATACATCCTTACCTGTTACTGTCATATAGGATTCACTATCACAGCCATATAAGGAAATATCAATTCCTGCGGGTGGGTATTTACTTAATCTTTCCACATTCTCTTTATTAAGTAAGATTCCATTTGATTTCAGGCGGATTTCTACCCCTTTCTGAATGAGATATTCATAAATCATCCAAAAATCAGGATGTGTTAATGCTTCTCCTCCCGTAAGTAAAACTCCTGTCATTCCATGGTTTACAGCTTCCTCCATAATGGAAATCCACTGTTTACCGGTCAGCATCTTCTTACGAACCGAAGAATCCTGTAAATGCACATAACACATTTTACAATCTAGATTACAAAGGGGCGTTAATTCAAAATGCCCGGAACTCGGAATATCGTTTTTATAAGAATTTTGGCTTAATAAAACACCAAACTCTTTATGTGTTATTGTTTTCAACCTTCATTCCTCACTTATTTCTGTATTAAAAAAGCATAAAATGCCATTATCCCTTTATTCTTACTACTTCACCTTGTTTAATTTTATAAACCCTGCTACCCTGTCAAATACAAATAAAGAAAATATAATGCATACTTGAAAATCAAATATGCATTATACCTCTCATGTTTTCTGATACCTTACAACGCTCAAAATGCTTCAGTAAATTCAAGCATCTTCAATTAAACGTTGCAAACACTAATAGGATCACCAGAAGCCATAAAACCCTGATTTTGTGTACATCCACCTGAAGCGGCAATTACTTCGCTAAATTCAAACTCAACTTTAGTAACTTCCGGCTCAATAAAAGTTTTCTTTTCCATGTTTTTTCTCCTTTCATTAGTTTATTACAGCTTTTAGGAATTTCCGTATAACTGTGTTTATTTATATAATTGCCGGTGGCAAAAATATACTCATTAACCGAATATTTCCTTATATGTAAGCTCCACACATTCTTCATCCGCCTTATTTTTAAGATGATAAAAAGGAATTTCCTGTGACATACTTCCCATCAGTTTGAACAGTTCATTCATTGCATTCTTATCCCACATAGGCATCATAGTCTGCTTAAGAAGCACCTGCATAGCTTCCGTCTGTTTCAACCTGAGTATCCGGTTTTCTTTTGCCTGTTCTAAAGAAACCACCGCTTTTACAGGAACAGATTTCTGTCTCCTGATATTATCCTTTCCATCCCACGGCATACCGTATCCATACCATACGCCGTCTATCCTATGAAATCCCGGTCTGTCACCTATCACAAAATCTGCATCCAGGTACTTTTCCCAAAGCTTTGCCTGCGTAGACTTGCCCATTCCGGACGGACCAAGAAATACCACACCATAACCATCTTTTTCTACCAACGCCGCATGAAGCGGAAGCCCTTCACAAAGTGTCATTCCTGCTTCGCAAATCGGACGGACACAGAAAGGAAACGGGGATGCCGGATCTATATACCTATTTGCCAAATTGCTAAATATCTTTGTGTCATCCAAATAAACTGTTATATCACTATAATCCCTACTGCTTAACACCAAAGTCTTAGGCACATGATCAAACGCCGGCATCGTAATCGACCAACCATTCCGGGCATCATGAAGTAAAAACTGTCCTGTATCACAAACTACCGGAGTCTGCATCGCATCTTCATATCTTTGATTAAGCTCTGCCTCATCTCCAAGGCGAACTGTGAATGTATGGGCAAAAGGCATCGACTCACGAAAACCTTCCAGGTATTTCATATCTTTTCGCTCTGCAAGTTTTTCATCTATTAACAATCTGTAATTTGCAAAAAAATACTCCTGCATTAACCAGCAACACTCCAATTTAAAATACTTCCTCAAGTAATTATTATCCCACACCTCCCCTAAAAAAATCAAGCAGAATCAACATTCTCCGTAAATTGTTTATACTATTTTTATATTTTTTCATACTAATAGTTATCATCTTCCACTTCCTAAATCGTTATGTAAAAAAATGCCTTGTTTCTCCACAAGGCATCTTATCACAATAAGTAGTACGCATCTTTTCCAGCCAAACCAACCAGATCCCCCCGTTTGCGGTTCAGCCCTTCCTCCTTATCTAATATTTGGAATTTCTTTATCGGGTGGATTACCTCTGGATTACTACTACCAAATGGGTACAAAAAAAGCCCGATTTTATCGGGCTTTCAAGCAGGGGACGAGAGAATCGAACTCCCACCAAAAGTTTTGGAGACTCCTATCATACCACTAGACCAGTCCCCTTTATCGTCATATCTTGACAACGAGAGTATTTTATTAAAATATAACGATTATGTCAAGCACTTTTTTCAATTAAAGTTACAAAGTGTTTATAATTCATTCACCAGCTCTGCTATACTATTTTCACATGCCTGCATAGCCTTTAAAGTCATATCAAGCAATTTATCAAGTTCCCAACCAAGCAAATCTGCGCCCTGTTTAATAACATCTCTTGAGCAGCCTGCTGCAAATCTCTTATCCTTAAATTTCTTCTTCAAACTTGATAACTCCATATCCGTACAACTCTTTGAGGGGCGCATTAAAGCTGCAGACCATACAAGACCTGTCAGTTCATCTGCTGCAAATAAAACCTTTTCCATCAACAAAACAGGTTCCACATCACAGCATATGCCATATCCATGACTGCATACTGCATGAATAATCTCATCCTCTGCATCAATTTCTTTTAAAAGCTCAGGGGCCTTCTTGCAATGCTCATCAGGCCATTCTTCAAAATCTATGTCATGTAAAAGACCGCATAATCCCCAGAAATCAACATCACCCTCACCAAGCTCTTCTGCCAAAAAGCGCATTACGGCCTCAACGGTATATGCGTGCTGAAGATGAAATTTGTCCTTGTTGTACTTCTTCAAAAGCTCAACTGCCTGTTCTCTTGTAATTTTTGTCTGCATTTTGTTTCTCCTTTATTACCTCTTCACTCCAAATACTGTCCAAAAACAGTATTTCTTATTCCGCCTTTGTCTTTGCTTAAGCGCTGTATTTGCCTCAAGCTGCATGCTTGCTTCATTCTCTGTACTTTTTCAACCTTAATTCACGTTTCCGTCTTCGCATTTACCTACCATTGCATTCATCACAAATGCAACCTTCTTTGCTGTATCACCTGCAGTCATACTGTATGCATTGGTTTCCTTTTCAGCCATTTCTCCGGCCAAACCATTGATATATGCAGCCATAGTAGCAGCCTTTAGCATATTCCCTTCCCATGCAGCCGTTGCTGACATTATGCCAGAAAGAACATCCCCGCTGCCTGCTGTTGCCATTCCTGCGCAGCCTTTGTCTATTAAATTAACCTCGTTGCCATCAGTTATTATCGTCGTCGGCCCTTTAAGCAAAACCACCACTTTAGGTTTTTCTTCTGACGAAGCCTTGGCATATAGCATCTCTGACAACTTTAATGCAAGACCTTTCGCTTCGCTTATGGGATTTTGATTAATTTCCTCAATACTCTTCCCTGACAGCCTTGAAAACTCTTTAATATGCGGAGTTAAAATGATCTCGCATGCAACTTTGGTTTTATGTCTATCCTCTGCAATAATGTCTGCTTGATCGTCTCTTGTGTAAAGTGGCTTAACACTCGGAATATTGTCACACACACTTGATTGTCCTAAGGAACTTTCTGACTCACTTAATATCTGCGAAAATACCGTCAATCCGTCAGCATCTATAATCAAACGTCCCTTATAATTTTCCAATATGTACTGCAGCATTACCTTCGTATCTTCCGTTGCACCAATTCCCATCCCAAATGCGACTGTTTTGACATTTCGCACAAGCTCATCCACCATCTCACAGTCAGCTTTATCATCAGGATTAAACTTGATTTCCCCTTCCGCATCCTTCAAAGGAAACAAAGTACTTTCCAAAATCTCCGAAATCATGTACTTGGAAATGCTTGCAGGCACTGCCACCTTTACAACTCCAGCGCCTGCTCTCATGGCTGCATTCGCCATATATGCAAGTCTTATCGCGCCACTATACCGCAAAGATCCACCAATCAAAGCAATATATCCATATGTGCCCTTATTTGACAGTTGTTTTCGTGGCTTCAAACAGCCTTTAAAATCCTCATCACCAAGCATATGATAAGGTAAATCCACCGGTTCAATTCCAATATCTGTATTAACCTTGCTCGCTATAACATCCTTTGCCATTCCAAGAAAATGCCCTGGCTTAAAGCTGCCTATTGATACTGTCAAATCAGATTTTACGCATATGGGTTCTTTACTTTCCTTATCAAGTGCTGCCATTCCACTATCGCCATTCAAGCCACTGTTAATATCAACAGAAATTACCTTTACCAAAGCTTTTTCTTTATCTGTGTCAACACTATTTGTAGAATTACTTTTAGTGATATTGCCTCTTGTGGCATTATCATTTATGACATTACACTTTGTAGCATTTATTTTTCGGATAACACTTCCGGCAATTCCTCTTGCTTCACCTTTAAAGCCTGTTCCAAAAATACAGTCAACTATCTCACTATACTCTGAAAAGTCAAGTTCGGCACTGCAACTGCCATCTGAGGTAATGTGTTCTTTTAATATATTTTCACCTGACAAATCAGATTCATTTTTCTTGCTGTATTCAGCCACAAAAACCCTGCTTGCCATATTATTGGCTGTATCAGGTATGTTTATTAAATTGCAGTTATTCTCAGCATCATGCACATTTTCAACATTACAGTTGTTCTCAGTGCACACTACTTTGCCATCATAACAAAGATATGCTTTAATTCCTAATTCTATGCACTTATCAAAGTAGTATCTTCCATCTTCTGAAAACTTTTCGGATAAAAGAAATAAATCACTTCTAATCTTCTTTTCATACAACAACAAAGCCAGCGCATATCCATCGCCGGCATTATTACCGCTTCCGCATACAATTGCAACAGGTCCCCTCCATGAACTTGCTTCCAAAACTCCCTTTGCAGCTCTCATCATAAGTTCACGCCCTGATGTAAAATGCTCAATTGTATATGCGTCGCTCTTTCGCATGTTTTCAACTGATAAAACATCAACCATAGTAAATAATAAATAGTAAACAGCAAATAGTAAACAGTAAACAATAAACAGCAAATAGCAAAAAGCAAATAGCAAAAAGCAAATAGTAAACCGTAAACCGTAAACCGTAAATAGTAAACAGTAAATAGTAAATAGTAAATAGTAAATAGTAAACAGTAAATAACAAAATAATATACAGATGAAATGAAGAATGGCAAAACGCCTGTATCGCTCAATTTTTCAACAATTTAATCTGCATTTAACATTTTTCTGCTGCATATTTTAGCAAAAATACACCTGATACCACTGTGCAAAACAATACAAGCACCAAAGTTTTCTTGAATTGTCTTTTTTATTTTCAAAATGTTCATTAAGCAGCTTGTCACAAAAGTCTATATTGAAATATTTTGCCATATAATCTCTGTGCAAAGCCTCTCTCACCATATCCCTGTACTTTTCCTGTCGCATCCAAACACGAATTGGAACCGGGAAACCGAGTTTCTTACGAACCGTTGAAGCCTTAGGGGTATTCTTAAGTGCTGCCTTTCTTAAAGCAAGCTTTGTTTCATTTTTAGTAACCTTAAGTCTGGTAGGTAACGTTCTTGAAACTGCAAATACTTCTTTATCAAGGAATGGGACGCGAAGTTCAAGTGAATTTGCCATGCTCATTCTGTCAGCTTTTCGAAGAATATCACCTCTAAGCCATGTCTTCTGGTCAATATACTGCATTTTCTCAACATCGCCCAATTCTTTAACATGTTCATAATATTTCTTCGTAACTTCGCTAAAATGAACTCCTGACTTGTTATTTACAAGCACTTTATCAATTTCTCTGTCACTGAATATGTGCGCGTTTCCAATAAATCTCTTCTCCAAAGGAAGCCCTGATCTTATCAAAAATTCCTTGCCCTTAAAATGAAAAGGAATAGCATTCATAAGTTTTGCCATGCCATGTCTTACAACTGCAGGAACGAATTTCATCTTGTCAGTTGCCAACGCAGACTGGTACACATTATATCCGCCAAATAACTCATCTGCTCCTTCACCAGAACATACAACCTTTACCTTTTTCACAGCTTCTTTACTAACAAAATACAATGCTACTGCTGCCGGATCTGCTGTAGGTTCATCCATATGATACATAATCTTAGGAATGGACTCAAAATATTCATCAGCAGTAATTTCCTTCGTTGTAATATCAATTCCGAGCTGGCCTGCCAACTCCTTAGCATATTCAATCTCAGAATAACCTTTCTCAGCGAAACCAACGGTAAATGCCTTCGGACATCTTGCTGTTGACACAACGTAACTTGAATCAACTCCTCCTGATAAAAAGCATCCAACTTCTGTATCAGAAGTCAAATGTGCCTTCACTGAATCCTCGAATACATTCTCTATCTTAGAAACAGCTTCATCTAAAGTCAGCTTCTCATCAATTTCAAAAGTCAATTCCTTGTAACTATGCACATACATTTCACCACTTTTATAAATAAAAAAGTGTCCTGGCATAAGTTCATATATATTCTTAAAAAATGATTCCTCTCTCGCCGAATACTGAAATGCAAGAAATGATTTTATCGCATCCTCATTAAGTTCCTTTTTTACATTTGCATTCTTAAGCAATGACTTAATTTCAGAAGCAAAGAATAAAGTATTCGTTTCTTTATCCAAAGTATAATAAAGTGGCTTAATACCAAACGGATCGCGGGCCGCAAACAAAGTTTTGTTCTTTTTATCCCAAATAACAAAAGCATACATGCCTCGCAGCTTGTAAAGCAAGTCCATTCCGTACTCTTCATAGCCATGGAGCAATACTTCACTATCACAATCCTTCGCGAATATGTGTCCTTTAGAAATTAATTCTTCCTTTAACTTTACATAATTGTATATTTCTCCGTTAAAACAAAGCACTAAGTTCTCATCTTCATTGAATAATGGCTGTCCACCGTTTTCAAGTCCGATAATAGAAAGGCGTCTAAACCCAAGTCCGATATTTTCGTCCTTATAATATCCATCAGAATCAGGACCGCGGTGTTTTATCTCCTCAGTCATCTTCTCCAAATATTCATGCTGACGCAGTGCATTATTCACACTCACATATCCTGTAAATCCGCACATATTCCACTCCCACAAAATACTTTTTATCATTATGCAAAGCTTTCTGCACTTCACAGAAGCTCATTTACTATTAGTTTGCTATAAAAGCTCACACCATAATTTTGTCATTTTATGACAAAACACAAAGGCATTCACACCTTTATCGTAGTATCTTCTTATTGCA
>JAKSSA010000039.1 GCA_024403335.1 Lachnospiraceae bacterium | reverse complement strand
GAAATACAGGAAATACAGGAAATACAGGAAATACAGGAAATACAGGAAATACAGGCACTCTTGATGATTTTTGGCAGGATGATGAAATGGGAGGTGTCGAAGCACCGGTAGAAGGTGACATCATTGATAAGAAAACATCTGAATATGAAATACCTGAGAAAATAGAAGTATTGCCAATTACAGTTTCAGAAGATGAAAGATATATCATTAATTTCGATGCTGATAATTCTTTTATAGTATCGCCTTTTGATAGCATTCCTTCATATGTATCACCAGGAATGGGATTGGAAATTGATACTACATTAGAAGCAGTGAAAGTGGAGGCTGTATTTGTCAGAAAAAATGAAGTTATTACATATCCTGTTAAAGTGACTAAGAAATATGTTCTTATCTGGAAAGATCTGAACGAAAAAGAGGTTAGGGAATTAGTTGAAAGAGAAACTTTAATAATGGTTGAAAGGGCATGCACATATACAGAGATTAACAAGTTAAATGTGTATGTTCTTGATGAACTTTGTTTTAGCGGAAACTGTTTTCAGGACAATTATCAGTATGATAAGGTAGATTTTGTTTGTTCTTTTATTAAATGCCAAAGAGGAGATAACCTTCAAAAGCCTGTCAATTCAGAAGGGATAGAACTTCCAATGGAATATATCGTTTCTGATAATTATTTGAAACCGGAATTGCCACCGTTTGAAGCTTTTGAGAATCTGGCATTTAATACTGCACATACATCGCTTGGGGAGATTTTTTGTAAAAATGATGAACTCGTCATAGAAGACAAAGAGATACTGACCTCGCAATGGATGGAAAAAGAAACAGATAAAGGCTTCTTTGAATTCGAAAAAATAACCAATATAAGCCAAACAGTAAAAATAAAATGTAAATTTAACATTTTAAATATTGCAAACGGATATTATCAGATGGCAGTCTGGGGGCGTTATAAATTGTTTTTTACTATTGACAGCTTCAAGGAGGATTGTTCACACTATGCACAAATAACCAGGGATGAATTGAGTGATGAGCGGGCTATTAGTGAGAATTTTATTGATGTGAAATCATCCGATACTGATTATATTATTGTAAGCTTGTTCAATGAATCTGTAGAGGAAAGAACAGCTGAAGAAAGAACAGCTGAAGAAAGACTATCTGAAGAAAAAACAGCTGAAGAAAGACCAACTGAAGAAAGACCAGCTGAGGAAAAAACAGCTTTTTCAGAAAAATATACAATGCCTGATATATTCGATATTTTTGTTTTTGAAAGAGCTATTTCATCTTTTAAATTCGAAAAGCTTAAAGAGATCAATGATAAAAATGTATATTCTTTATCCTTAACAGGCAGATATACGAATGAAAGTGATAATGATAATTTGATTTATGAGCTGTCAGCTGACTGCGATTTAATGTTACCTTATGATGATAAGGCAATTTATATTCCTTATGGCAGTATTTTATATTTTAAATGCTTTTTAGGAAATGGCCTGGAAAGTATTAATTATAAAATAGAAATAAAGGATGAAATTGTTATTTTAGAAGATTTTTTAACAATAATAATTCCGCAAAGTGTTATGCCTGGAGAGCATGTAATAAATATAAGATGTTATGCGGGTAATTGTATAAGTTATATAGAAGCAAAGCAAAAAATATATTCTGATATAAAAGATGAGTATCTTGAAGATGAGAAAATATCAGAAAAGATAGATGAAATTCTGGTAGGGAGAGATGATAATCTTTGGTCAACGGATTCGTCAGGTAAATATATAAATTATGAGAAAGCAGTAGTTGAAAGCAATAATCATTTTTTTGTTGAGGATGATAACAAGAATTTGATGTTGTACCTAAAACCTGTCAATGATAATTCCTTTTCATTTATTATGACTGGCGGCGATTTCAGATATCAATTTCTTTTATGTAAGCCGTTTTTCTATACTTATAATGATGAAGATGAGCTAGTTTATCTTGATGCATATTATAAAAGAACCATAGATAAAGGCTTGTATAAAACTGTAAAAATAGGTGAATACTATGAAGACATTTTTGAGAAGGAATTAAAAGCTTACAATTACAGTTTTAAAAGAAGTTATAATCAGTTAATGAAGAATGCAGATTATCTGGGGGAGAACATATGGAATATAAGGAATGAAGTTGGCGAAATATATAATCCTTCGGGCATAATATTAAACAGGTATATGTTCGATTTTGATAATGAAATATTAAAAGATGAACAAAAAGATGAACAAAAAGAACTACTTGTGACAGGGAATGCAAAAGCACCTTTTTTGTTTACACCACATACATTTATTAATGAAATATGTGAAAGTACTAAGAAAATAGAAAGAAGACTTGAGTGTTCTAAAGTTAGAGTAAATGGTTGTTATTCAGTTCCTCTAAATACTTTTTTTGTAATAAAGGGAACAAATATTTTTGATGTCTTTAATGGAAATGATGATAATCTTGGAAAAAATATGATAGAGAAAGAAAAAGTTTATGTTGGATTTGAAATCGAAAGATTTATTAAAGGAATGTAATTTGAAAGTTAAACAATAAACTTTTACGGATGAAAAAAATTAACTTTACGGATGATTTATGTTTGGAAATGTTATTTAATACCTGTTGCTAAAACAGGTTATTTTTATTCATGGTAAATTTATGCAGGTATTCATGGTAAATTCATGCAGGTATTTTACAAATGAACATAAAGGTGTTATAATTAAATTTAAGGCCTGATTTGGAAGAATCAAAGGTTGATTGGCATTATAATGATGAAGATTAAAAATATGAAGCGTTTATTATTATTGTTTATTTTAATATTATCAATTACATTTATTTGTGCATGCGAAAAAAATGATTACGAGGATGAAGGTAAAATATCAGTTGTAACTGTTAACTTTCCACCTTATGATTTTACATCTGTCATTGGAGGAGATAAGGTTTCAGTAACTTTACTTGTTAAGCCCGGTACGGAATCTCATACTTATGAGCCTAAGCCTAAAGAAATGAGAAAAATAGCAGAATGTGATTTGTTTATTTATGGTGGCGGGGAATCTGATGAATGGGTTGAAACTCTTTTAAGCGGAGAAGAATATCGAAATATAAATACACTGAAGATGATGAAACTTTGCAGTCTCAGGGATGAAGAGACAAAAGAGGGAATGACCATTAAAAAAAAGGAAGATAATGGTGATGAAGATGAGCATGAGTATGATGAGCATGTTTGGACAAGCGTTTTAAATGCTAAGCTTATTGTAGAAGGAATATGTGAAAAGCTTTCAGCAGTTTCGCCTGAAAACAGCACATTTTTTGAAGAAAATGCCAAAGCTTATTTGAATGAACTTGATAAGATAGACTCTGAGATAAGAGAAGTGGTAAAAGCCGGTAATAAGGATACTCTTATTTTTGGTGACAGGTTTCCTTTTTTATATTTTGTTAAAGAGTATTCTCTTGATTATTTTGCTGCAATTCCCGGATGCGCAGCAGAAACGGAACCGAGTGCACAAACGGTAGCATTTTTAATAGATAAGGTAAAAAAGGAAAAAATAAATGTAATTCTTTATCTTGAATTAACTAATGCAAAGATTGCTAAGGTGATAAGTGAAGAAACAGGAGCGAAGATTATGATGTTTCATTCCTGTCATAATTTGAGCCAAGATGAGTTTGAACGAGGTGAAAATTATCTTTCACTTATGAAGAAAAATATAGAAGTATTGAAGGAAGCACTTGAATAATGAGTCTTGTAAAATGCGTTGATGCAGCCTTTGCTTATGAAGGAAAAATAATAATTTCAGATTTGAATTTTGAAATAGAACGGGGCGAATACCTTTGCATTGTCGGGGATAATGGCTCGGGAAAAACCACGCTTATGAAAGGGCTTTTAGGCCTTATTAAACCTGTTCAGGGAGAAGTTATATTTGAAGGAGTTAAGGCTAAAAATAAGAATAGAGGTATAGGCTATCTTCCCCAGCAAAGTGATGCACAAAAAGATTTCCCTGCAAGTGTTTATGAAGTAGTATTGTCCGGAGCTGTAAATGATTTGAAATTTGGAATGTTTTATGATAATGCAACCAGAAAAAGAGCAGAGGAAGCGTTAAACAAGGTTAAGATGTTAAATTTAAAAAATGCCTGTTACAGAGAATTATCAGGAGGACAGAAACAAAGAGTTTTACTTGCAAGGGCAATAATGGCATCAAAGACTATGCTTTTACTTGATGAACCTGTATCAGGGTTAGATGTTTTATCTACGAGGGAAATGTACAGACTGATTGAAGATCTTAACAAAAATGAAAAAATGACCATAGTAATGATATCACATGATGTTAAGGCTGCATTGCCATCAGCAACTCATATATTACATATTAAGGATAAACAGGCTTTTTATGGAAAGCCAGACTCAATATCAAGAAACATTTGGAATTAGAAACTTTTTATAATTTATGACTATTTGTTTTCAGGAAATATTTCAATATACATTCATGCAAAGAGCTATAATTGTAGGTCTTTTTGTTTCGTTATGCTCGGCCTTGTTAGGAGTTCCTCTTGTATTAAAACAGTATTCAATGATAGGAGATGGTCTTTCACATGTTGGATTTGGTGCATTAGCTGTTGCAACTGCACTCAATCTGACACCATTACCGGTCGCTATAGTAGTAGTAACGGTTTCAGCTTTCATTTTACTTAGAATAAGTGAAAAGGCTAAGGTAAAGGCAGATTCACTTATTGCACTGATATCTACGGTATCACTTGCTATTGGAGTTGTAGCTGTGTCGATGTCGTCTGGGATGAATATGGATATCAATAACTATCTTTTTGGAAGTATTCTTGCATTGGATAAAACAGATGTTTATCTTGCAGTAGTACTTGGAATTGTAGTTATTTTTACCTTCTTTTTTCTTTATCATCAGGTTTTTTCAGTTACCTTTGATGAAAGCTTTGCTAAAGCTACAGGGGCTAATGTTACAGTAGTGAATCTTATTATTTCTATTGCTACTGCTTTGACTATCGTAATCGGAATGAGAATTGTTGGTACTTTGCTTATGACAAGTATGATTATATTCCCTGCGCTTACTTCAATGAGACTTTGCAAGAGCTTCAAGAATGTAATAATATGTTCAAGTATAGTCTCTTTATGTGGTTTCTTATCAGGAATTCTTATTTCCTTTTTCTTTGATACACCTACAGGTGCAAGTATAGTATTAGTAAATCTGGCTATATTTATTTCTTTTTATCTTATAAAAGCTGTGATGATAAGAATTAGGTTAGTGAAATACAAAGAGAATAAGTAGAAGCTGAAATGTAAAGAGAATAAGTAGTAGCTTGACTTTAGAACATTGATTTGTTATTATTTCAAAAATTATTTTATATCATTTTTTAATAAATGATGGGAGGCAGATATGGGTATTTATGAAGAATTGGTTGCAAGAGGTTTGATTGCACAGGTTACAGATGAGGAACAAATCAAGGAGCTTGTTAATACAGGTAAGGCAACCTTTTATATTGGATTTGATCCCACTGCTGACAGTTTACATGTTGGTCATTTCATGGCTTTGTGTTTGATGAAGAGATTGCAGATGGCAGGAAATAAACCTATCGCATTAATTGGTGGTGGTACCGCAATGATAGGTGACCCTTCAGGCAGATCAGATATGCGTAAGATGATGACTACTGAGACCATCAGACACAATGTTGAATGCTTTAAGAAGCAGATTTCAAAGTTTATCACTTTTGAGGATGATAAAGCATTACTTGCTGATAATGCGGATTGGCTTCTTGACCTTAATTACATGGAAGTACTTCGTGACATCGGACCTCATTTCTCTGTCAACAGGATGCTGGCAGCAGAATGCTATAAGCAGAGAATGGAAAAGGGATTAACATTCCTTGAATTCAATTATATGATTATGCAGAGCTTCGATTTCTATTCATTGTATAAACGCTATGGCTGCAATCTTCAGTTTGGTGGTGACGACCAGTGGAGTAACATGCTCGCAGGTACTGAACTTATCAGAAGAAAGCTCGGAAAAGATGCTCATGCAATGACAATCAAGCTTTTACTTAACAGTGAAGGCAAGAAGATGGGTAAGACTCAGTCGGGTGCAGTATGGCTTGACAGAGAGAAAACCACTCCTTACGAATTTTTCCAGTACTGGAGAAATGTAGATGATGCAGATGTTATTAAATGCATGAAGATGCTTACTTTCCTTCCTTTGGAAGAAATTGCCAAGTATGAAACTTTAGAAGGCAGTGAATTAAACAAAGCAAAAGAAGTTTTAGCATATGAACTTACAGCTTTGGTTCATTCAAAAGAAGATGCAGATAAAGCTTTAGAAGCATCAAAGGCATTGTTCTCAGGTCAGGGTGACTTGGAAAATATGCCCACAACAACTATCACAGATGCTGATTTTGCTGAACATTCAACACTTGATATTTTATCATTACTTACAAAGTCAGGTCTTACTCCTTCACGTTCAGAAGCAAGAAGAGCAGTTGAACAGGGTGGTGTTACAGTTAACGGCGAAAAAGAAACAAATGCAAAAGCAGAGTACGCAAAGGAAGCATTT
Organism: Lachnospiraceae bacterium; assembly: GCA_024403335.1. Taxonomy (GTDB): domain Bacteria; phylum Bacillota; class Clostridia; order Lachnospirales; family Lachnospiraceae; genus JAKSSA01. The sequence continues at coordinate 12,375 of JAKSSA010000039.1, read as the reverse complement.
GCCGGAGATGGTATTGTTATTAAGAAAGGCAAGAAGAGCTTCCACAGATTTATTCTCTGATAATTATTATGGTTGATTTACATTTACATTTAGATGGTTCACTTTCGGTTTCTGAAGTAATAAGATTTGCCCAAAAAGAAGGAATTAAACTTCCGACTTACGACGAAACTTCGCTTACAGCATATATGAAAGTTGATGAGGATTGTACTAATCTTGGTGAATATCTTTCAAAGTTTGATTTCCCTTTAATGGTTTTACAAACAGAAGAAGCTATAGAGGAAGCGGTATACGGATTACTTGGAAGATTAGATAAGCAGGGACTGGTTTATGCTGAAATCAGATTTGCTCCTCAGTTACATTTACAAAAAGGCCTTACACAAAATGAGGTTGTAAAAGCAGCTGTCAGAGGCTTGGACAGGGCAAATAAAGATTTTGAGATTAAGGGTAATTTGATTCTTTGCTGCATGCGTTTTGATAATAATGAAGCTGAGAATTTGGAAACTGTTAAGGTTGCAAGTGAGTATTTTGGAAAAGGCGTTGTTGCAATAGATTTAGCCGGCAACGAAGCAGCTTTTCCTACTGATACTTTTAAAGATGTATTTGATTATGCTAAATCAGAAGGTGTAACGGCGATAATTCATGCAGGCGAAGCGGCAGGTGCTGAAAGTGTAAAGCAGGCATTGGAATTAGGTGCAAAAAGAATCGGACATGGAGTTCACTCTGTAGAAGATGAAGAAGTTGTTAATAGTCTTTGTGATGGCAAAATACCGCTTGAACTTTGTTATACAAGCAATTTGCAGACAATGGCTGTGAATGACAAGTCAAATTATCCGTTGTCATTTTTTGTTAATTCAGGAATTGTTGTAACAATTAATACTGATGATATGACTGTTTCTGACACAAATCTTAAGAAAGAATATCTTCTTTTAAAGAAGCAGTTTGGCTATGATAATGAATATCTTAAAAAGATATGTATTAATGGTATTAATTCAGCTTTTATAAGTGATGAAATGAAAAAAGGACTTCGTGAGAAAGTCCTTGAGAATTTCGAAGTGTGGATTAATTCTTAAAATGAAAGAAGAACTAAATTAATATTTAAAGAAGAACTAATTTAATATTGAAAGCAGAAGAGAACCAAGTTCGCTTCTGAAAGCTGATAGTAAAAATAAGTGCAGAGGATAGAATACATAGAAAAAGTATTTGAAGCCTCTGCCTTTTTTTCCGTTGTATAAAGCTATGAAAGGAAGAGAAAATAAGGCAAATGGCGATGATGCATATGCCAATATTCCGGTAGCTACAAGGTTGAACTTTTTAAAATCTCTTGTAAGGAAAATAAGAACAAGCATCATAAGGCCGACATAGCTGTAATCTGTTTTAAGGAAATATGAAAGTAAAATTCCTATTATTAGAACCAATAATCTGTAAACTGCGGCAGATCTTACCGTATATTCCTGTTTTCTTAATCCTTTTAGGTTAGTTCCAAAATAGTCGATTCCCAAAATAGTAAGTATTGATATCAAGAAAGTTAATATTACATTCTGGTGTTCAAAGGTGAATAATGGAATAATACTGCTTGTTTCAGGACCATAAAAAGCCATGTCAAAAGGTATTTCAGATATTATTGCGAATATTGCAAGCCTTAAGATGTATTTTTTAATATTTCTTGTGTGCAAATATCCGATTACCAAACAGAAACAGAAAATAGGAAAGGAAATGCGACCCAATGCTTTAAAAACATAATAAAGTCTGGCTAAAGTGTTTTCAAGCTCTGTACAATTAAGAAGACCCTCACTCCAGGCAGATATGTCAAAATCTTTCCCTAAGAGATTGTTTTTTATTACTGCAGTTGCAAAGTGATCAAAAAACATGGCAATAACAGCAATTATTTTTAATGTAGTTATTGAAAAACACGAAAGCTTCGTTGGGGTTTCTATAGTATTAACTTTTACTTCTCTGAATTCTACATCCATTTTTTACTACGTATAATCCAATCATCTTAGATGGTGATTGGATTTATTCCTTTCTCCCAGTTATCACTGGGTATCTAAATCCATCTCTGATATATTTTGAAAAGGCACTGTGGATCTGTACCTATTTTTTTACAGCTTTGACTGGTACGAGGTGACTCAGACCACAGCTTTTCGTCTATTACTGTTAATCAGTTTGTTAACGCATCGACGTTTTTATTTACGTGATTACACCTCGTATTAAAGAATAAAACGACAATTAAAACATGATTAATTACAGTTAGTATATCGAATTTTCATTAATTATTATAACGATAAAAGAAACAATAATCAATTAAATACTTTTGAGCAAGCGGTTGCTCAATTTCTCTTGAAAACAAAAATACAAAGTGATATAATTAGATATTGCGAAAATATAGCAAAAATTTGCTGATTTTTGCGAAACTCAGATGATGTTTAGCGGAGGGTTTATGAAAGAGAAAATGCTTCAATTTTTTAAAGAAGTCTATGAGAACAGTGATGATGTTCGTGTATTTTTTGCGCCGGGAAGAGTAAATCTTATAGGTGAGCACACAGATTATAATGGTGGCCATGTTTTTCCCTGTGCGCTCACAATGGGAACTTATCTTGCCATTAGAAAAAATGGCACACAAACTTGTAATTTTAAGTCAATGAACTTTGATTCTTTGCCTGTTATCAGTGTTGGAATTGAAAATATAAGCAATAAAAAGGAACAGGGTTGGACAAACTATCCATTAGGTATTATTTCAACTTTGGGGAAGCTTGGTTATAAAGTCGATGAGGGAATGGATTTTTGCTACTTTGGTGACATTCCTAATTCATCAGGACTTTCTTCATCAGCATCAGTCGAAGTTGTAACTGCATATGCTTTAAAGAAGCTTTTTGGATTTGAATATGACAATATTGAGATTTCCAAGCTTTCACAGAAGTCAGAAAATGAATTCAATGGTGTAAATTGTGGTATTATGGATCAGTTTGCAGTTGCTATGGGAAAAAAGGATAAGGCTATATTCCTTGATACAAATACTCTTGATTTTGAGTATGTTGACGTATTCTTAAAGGATTCAAAGATAGTTATTGCAAATACTAACAAAAAACGCGGACTTGGTGATTCTAAATATAATGAAAGAAGATCTGAGTGCGAAGAGGCGTTAGCTGATATCAATGAAGGTCTGAAAAATGAGGGACGTAGGTTAAATGCACTTGGTGAGCTTGGTTGCGAAGAGTTTGAGCAGCTTGCTAAATTTATTAAAAGACCTGTATGTGTAAAAAGAGCAAGACATGCAGTTTATGAAAATCAGAGAACTATAGAAGCAGTAAAAGTATTAAACAATGGCGATATAGAAGCTTTTGGAAAGCTCATGGAGGCCTCTCATGATTCTTTACGTGATGATTACGAAGTTACAGGAGTTGAGCTTGACACATTAGTATCCTTGGCAAGAGATTATAAAGCAACCGGTTCAAGAATGACAGGTGCAGGTTTTGGTGGCTGCAGCGTTTTTGTAGTAAAGAATGAATATGTTGACTCACTTATTGAAAATGTTGGTAAAGGCTATCTTGATAAGATAGGATATGCTGCAAGCTTTTATATTGCGGATATAGGTGATGGTCCGAAGGAGTTATAAGATGTTGGTTTCACAGTGTATTAATTGGCTTGTTGATTATGGCATTGTCAACGGATTGGTTGAAAAAGAAGACAGAGTTTATAAGATTAACAGGATACTTGACGTAATGCAGCTTGATGAATTATCAGAAGATAGTTACAACCAGGCTGATTATGTGTTTGATGAAGAAAATCTTGAGAAGGTTTTGAAGATTTTAACAGATGATGCCATTTCAAGAAATGTAATTGAAGATTCAATTACTTTTAAGGATTTATTTGATACAAAGCTTTGTGGTGAGATTACTCCTTTGCCATCAGTAGTGATAAAAAGGTTCAATGAGTTGGCAACAAAGTCAGGTGAAAAGGCTACCGATTATTTTTATGAGCTTTCAAAGAAAGTAAATTATATCAGAACGCAGCGTGTTAAGAAGGATTTAAAATGGAAGTATGAATCAGAGTATGGACTAATCGATATTTCCATAAATCTTTCAAAGCCTGAAAAAGATCCTAAAGCGATTGCACTTGCCGGAAAAAGTAAATCTTCAGCATATCCTAAGTGTCAGCTTTGTGTTGAAAATGAAGGATATTCAGGAAGAATGAATCATCCTGCAAGAGAAAATTTAAGAATTATTCCGCTTAGGATGAATAACGAGGAATGGGGTTTACAGTATTCACCATATGTTTATTACAATGAACATTGTATAGTACTTAACAAGGCTCATACTCCAATGAAGATTGACAAGGCGACTTTTAGAAAGCTTCTTGATTTTGTTGAGCAGTTCCCTCATTATCTTCTTGGATCAAATGCGGATTTACCTATTGTTGGAGGTTCTATTTTATCTCATGATCATTTTCAGGGCGGACATTATGAATTTCCGATGGCTAAAGCGGAATATGAGTTCGAATTTTCATTAAAGGGTTTTGAAGATGTAAAAGCAGGTGTGGTAAAATGGCCAATGTCTGTAATAAGATTGAAATCTGCCAGTAAAGAACGTTTAATTGAGTTATCAGATATTATTCTTGGAAAATGGCGGTCTTACAGTGATGAGGAAAATGGCATATTTGCATATACTAATGGAGAACCTCATAATACAATAACACCTATTGCGAGAATGAGAGATGGAAAATTTGAACTTGATTTGGTGCTTAGAAACAATCTGACTACGGAAGAGCATCCTCTTGGTGTATACCATCCTCATGCTGATTTGCATCATATTAAGAAGGAAAATATAGGGCTTATTGAAGTAATGGGCTTGGCTATTTTGCCTTCAAGACTTAAAGATGAATTATCAGAAATTGAAGCTTTATTGGTTAAGGGTGAAAAAATACAAAAAGGAAGTAAGCTTGAAATTCATAATGAATGGTTTGATGATATTAAAAAGAGATATAAAGATATCAATGAAGCAAATGTTCATCAGATAATAGAGCAGGAAGTAGGAAAGGTATTCGTCAGGGTTTTACAGGATGCAGGAGTTTACAAAACTACTTCTGAAGGAAGAGATGCTTTTAGGAAGTTTATAGAAGCTGTAAATACAGAAAATTAGAAAAATTAGAATAATTAGAAACAAGTTAGAATAAAGGTCAATCTATTGCTTTTTTTATGAAATATGATATTATGTTTCACGTAAGCAAAAAGGTTGACTTTTTTGAATTTAGTTAGGAGATGAATATAAATGAAAAGTATTAGAAGATTTATAGCGATAATACTTATTGTAGCTATTACTTCCTTAACTTCAATCCTGTTATCTGCATCGAATACCAATCAGTCAGTAGAATCCTATGTCATGAATACAATACAGGACAGAGGCGACGGAGTGGCACTACTTTCCGATTATCATTACGAGTATGATATGGAAGAATATGATTATGATCCCGAGAGCATGGCTATCATAGTGAAAAACTCTATAGGAGATGTAATCATTAGGAGATCAGAAGAAGATATTTTAAAGGTTGATTTGTATAGAGTTCCCAGTCAGTTTGTAACTGTTAACTTGATGAATAATGAATTATATGTAACAACTGATCAGAATTTTCATTTTACAACCGGCGTTAATAATTCACGTATTACTGTTCAGGTTCCTCGTGATTTTCGTGGATATTTAAATATTCAGAACAATGTGGGTGATGTAACGGTTTATCCATTAAATGAGTTGGAAGATTTGCAAATTTATTGCAACACAGGTGATATTGATATTAAAGGCGCAAACGTGAATGGTGGAACTTCTATAGTAAGTAACACCGGTGATATTGTTTTATCAGGAGCTACATTAAAGGACTCAAAGATATCAACTTCAACAGGAGATATTGATTTTTATGGAGATTTTGATGGAAATGCTTTATTTGAAAGCAATGTAGGTAATGTTAAAGTTATATTAAATGGAGCAGAGAATGATTATTCAGTTGAATTGTCAGGTATGGGAAAGTGCTCTTATAATTCAAAGAGTTTTAGCAACAGTTATTCAAAAACTTATGCTGAAGCAAATAATTATTTGACAGCAAGTACTGCTGTAGGAAAAGTAACAGTAAGTTTCAAATAATCATTGGAATTGTTTGAACTTAAAATAGATTAAAAATTTAATTAAATCAACAATCATGATTTAAGAAAGGATAAGAAAATGAAAAGATTATTAAAATCATCAACAGACAAGAAAATCTCAGGTGTATGTGGCGGCTTAGGAAAATACTTTGATGTGGATTCAACCGTCATCAGACTTATCTTTGTACTTTTAACTTTATGTACAGCAGTTTTCTTCGGTATTATTGTTTATATTATTCTTGCACTTGTAATTCCTGAAGATAATTCAAGCTCAAATGATTCTTTTACAAAAGAATGATTTTGAAGAAAATTCAATAATTGTTTAAGTTGACAGGATGTAAAAAGCAGCAGACCTTGACGGTTTGCTGCTTTTATGTTAAGATTTAATTAATTTATGATTAAACAATTTTGGAGGCAGAAATGAAGTCTTTAGCAGAGATTTTGACAGGAAAATTTAGCGAAGCTTTTGAAGCATGTGGCTATGATGCTTCACTTGGACAGGTTCAGTTATCTAACAGACCTGATCTTTGTGATTTTCAGTGCAATGGTTCAATGGCTGGAGCTAAGAAATATAAAAAAGCTCCTATCATGATAGCAAATGAAGTATTGGCAAAAACTGATATCAGCGCATATGGAAAAGCGGAGGCAATTGCACCCGGTTTTATAAACATTAAGCTTTCAAATTCTTTCCTTGCAGCTTATGTTTTGGAAATGAGTGAAAGTAAGGATTATGGTTTTGAAAAAGCAACTAAGCCACTTACCATAATGATGGACTACGGCGGACCTAATGTAGCAAAGCCCTTACATGTAGGACATTTACGCCCTGCAATAATTGGTGAAAGTGTTAAGCGAATTGCAAGATTTGCAGGTCATAATGTTATCAGTGATGTTCATCTTGGCGACTGGGGAATGCCGGTTGGCTTGGTTATCGCCATGTTGCAGGAGAGAAAGCCTGATTTAATCTATTTTGATGATAATTACGAAGGCGAATATCCGGAAGAAGCACCTTTTACAGTATCTGATTTGGAAGAGATGTATCCTGCAGCAAGTGCAAGAAAGAAAACTGATGAGGAGTTCTCTCAAAGGGCACATGATAATACCGTTAAGCTTCAGGATGGTCACAGAGGCTTTAGAGCTATTTGGAAGCATATATTTGATGTATCCGTTGCAGATATTAAAAAGAATTATGAAAAATTAAATGTATCTTTCGATTTATGGAAGGGAGAGAGTAATGCTCAGCCTTATATCGAGGATATGATTAATGAAATGGTGGCATCAGGGCTTGCATACGAGAGCGAAGGTGCTTTGGTAGTAGATATCAGAGAAGAAGGCGATTCAAAAGAATTCCCTCCATGCATCGTAAGAAAGTCAGATGGAGCATCCATTTATCAGACTACGGATTTGGCTACTTTGGTTGAGCGTGAAAAGCTTTATCATCCTGACAGGGTTATTTATGTAGTTGATAAAAGACAGAGCTTACATTTCACGCAGGTTTTCAGAACTGCACGAAAAGCAGGTATTGTAAGACCTGAAACAGAATTGCTGTTCCTTGGTAATGGTACATTAAACGGAAAGGATGGCACTCCTTACAAGACAAGAGATGGTGGTGTGCCGAGACTTGAATATCTCATTCGTGAAATCAGTGATGTGGTATACGAAAAGCTTCAGGGAAGAGCTGATATAAGTGAAGAGGAAGCAAAAGATATAGCTCGTAAGGTAGGATTGGCTGCTTTGAAGTATGGTGATCTTTCAAATCAGCTTACAAAAGACTATATTTTCGACATGGAAAGATTTACTTCTTTTGAAGGAAATACAGGCCCTTATGTTCTTTATACAATGGTAAGAATTAAGTCTATTCTTGCAAAGTGTACTGATTTTGATGGAGTTGTTAAAGAAATTGCAGAACGTGAATATACAGACAGCGAAAGAGCATTGCTTCTTGAAATTACAAAGTTTAGCGATATGATTAAGCGTGCTTATGAAGAAAGTGCACCTCATAAGGTATGTCAGTTCATATATGATCTTTCAAATTCATTTAATGCATTTTATCATGAGAACAAGATCATTTCAGAAGAAGACCAGAATAAGAAAAATGAGTGGATTGGTCTTCTTAAGACAGTATTGGGATTACTTGGAATTGGTATAGACTTACTTGGCTTTGAAGCGCCAGACAGGATGTAATATGTTTGTAAACAGGAAAAAAGAGATTAAGGACTTAGAAAATCTTTATGCAAATGATCAAAACAATGTGGCAATTCTTTATGGCAGGTTTGGTATAGGAAAGACAGAGCTTGTAAAGAAATTTATTGCTGACAAGCCGTTTGTATATTACAGAGCCTCTGAATTATCAAGCAGAGAACAGTCATTTGCATGTTCAATTGCTTTGACTGGAAACGAAGCTCCGCTTTCTTTGTATGACAGTTTGGCATATGCGATTCGCAAAAATATGCGCCCTGAAAAGAAGATAGTTGTCGTACTTGATGAATTTCAGTCTTTAGTTGATTTCAGACTTGAAGAAAGCGTAGTAAAGATATTGAGTGCTTTTAAGGGAATTGAGCATGTCATGTTCCTTTTGGTTTCCTCATCTGTCAGATGGATAGAAAACACTTTGGTTGATGATGCACCTTATATAGCAAAGCTCACTTCAGCTTTCATCAAGGTAAGGGATTTTTCCTTTACTCAAATGGTATCACGACTTGATAAGCTTGAAACCAGGGATGTTATTGTTGCATCAGCTATATTAGGTGGAGTACCAAGGTATCTTGATTATTGGAGACAGGAAAAAACACCGGAAGAGAATATAATGTCCATGTTCTTAACTAAAAATTCTGTATTTCTTAATGAAGCCGAATTTTTCCTTAAGCAGGAGCTTAGAGAACTGAGTGCTTATAATGCAATTCTTTCTGCACTTGCAGGAGGAAGAATTAAATTGAACGATTTGTACTCAAGAACAGGCTTTTCAAGGGCAAAGATAAGTGTTTATATTAAGAATCTGACTGAACTTGATGTAGTTGAAAAGGTTTTCTCATATGATGAGGGCGACAGCACCAATGTTCAGAAAGGTCTTTACAGAATTAAGGATAATTTCCTTCGTTTTTATTACAGATTTATTTATCCTAATATGACCTTGATTGAGCTTTCTAAAGGTAAGGAGGTTTATGAAACCAAGATAGCTCCTTATCTCGATGAGTTTATGCGAGAGGCTTACAGAGATGTCAGCTTTGAGTATTTAAAATTGACTTCTGAAGGAAAAGGAAGAGTTCTTGACAATTATGAAACCTGGTATGGAAAGAACGGTATCATTGATATAGTTGCAAGAGACAATAATGGTAAGGTAATTGTCGGAATATGTGATTTAAAGTCTGAAAAGACAAAAACAACAGTGATTGATGCTTTAGAGGAACTGCTTAATATTTCCGGCATTGCTGCTAATGAAATTCATTTTTTCTCAAATCATGGTTTTACTCAGGATTTTATAAATGCTGCAAAAGAGAAAAAGTATGGTTTTGTCTCAATTGATGAATTATAAATCCATATTTTTTTACAGACAGTAGCAGAAATTAAGTTAATAGAAGAGTTAATAAAAGAATAATAAAACCTCGAATAAGACAAGTTTAATACTTGATGATTATTCGAGGTTTTTTATGCAGTTTGTTATTTTTGTTAATTAAGCTATATTATTTTAATGTAACATGTAAAGCTGCTATTGAGCAGGCAGGCATCTTAACTACGATTTTTCCACCATCAAATTTAAAATCATTAAATTCTTTAGTTGTTACAGCGCAAGGATTTTCAAAAGTATTGTATGCATCCATCTTGTCTGTAAGAACTTCTGCTTTGATGTCCTTTACCAATGCTTCAACTAAACTGATTTCTACTTCATCAGAATCAGTAGCAGAAAGATTTGTGAGAGTAATATTTAAAGTGCCGTTTTCATCAACTGAAGCAGACTCATATACCTGATTTACAAGATTCTTTTCTGTGCCGACTTTGTTGCAATTAATTACGCTTTCTACCAATGATGCTTCCTGATGAACATTAAACATCTTGAAGACATGATATGTAGGTGTAAGCACCATTTTGTCGCCTTCTGTGAGAATTACTGACTGTAAAACATTAACGAGCTGTGCGATGTTAGCCATCTTGACTCTGTCGCAGTGACTGTTAAATAAGTTGAGTGACATACCTGCAACCAAAGCATCTCTCATAGTGTTTTGCTGATAAAGGAAACCGGGGTTTGTTCCGGGTTCAACATCGTGCCAGGTACCCCATTCATCGAATATGAGACCGATTCTCTTATCAGGATCATACTTGTCCATGATATTTCCATGCTTGTTTAAAAGCTCTTCGGTATATGCACACTTTGAAAGAGTAAGATAGAATTCATCCAAATCAAAGGAGGTTGCAGAGCCCTTATGAGACCAGTCATGTGTTACTGTATAATAATGAAGTGAGAGACCGTCCATATATGGTGCAGCCATTTTCATTAATGTTTCTGTCCATTCGAAATCTCCGGCATTTGCACCACAGGCAATCTTGTAGATGTTTTTCTTATCGGGATTTTTGGGATTGTAATAATTTCTTACATAGGTTTGATAACGACGATATTCGTTTGCATAGTATTCAGCAGTCATATTGCCACCGCAGCCCCAGTTTTCATTACCTACACCGAAATAATTAACAGGGAAAGCTGCATCATGCCCATTAGCTTTTCTTAAGTCAGCCATTGGAGATACAGGACCATCGGTATCACTGTCAAGAGTCATGTATTCAACCCATTCACTCATTTCGCGAACGGTTCCGCTTCCTACATTTCCATTAATATAAGTTTCGCAGCCAAGCTGATCACAAAGCTCCATAAATTCATGTGTTCCGAAGGAATTATCTTCTAAAACACCGCCCCAGTGGGTGTTAATCATTTTTTTTTTTTTTTTTTTAGGACCAACGCCGTCACGCCAGTGATATTCGTCTGGAAAGCATCCGCGTGGCCATCTGCGAACAGGAAGCTTCATTTCTTTTAATGCATCAACTACATCTTTTCTCATTCCGTTTACATTAGGAATTTCAGAGTTTTCACCAACATAAAGACCTTCGTAGATACAACGTCCGAGATGCTCTGAGAAGTGTCCGTATATTTCTTTGTTGATTTTGCCTTTTTTTACATTGGGATTAATAAAAATCTTTGACATAACCGCTTTCCTTTCGAATATTTAAGGGATTTCTCCGGTAATAATTACCAATTTTTATGATACAAAAAACACTATCTTGTGTCAAGGAATTGTAATGCAGTGGGGCAGTTTTCTAATTAAATAAAACCTTGCCACCTTGGTAAAAATAAGGTAAAATAAAGTGTTAGGTGTTGGCTTTTGCAAAAAGTACGGTAAAGAGAGTATAAAATGGAAGAGAAGAGAACTAAAAAGGAAATATTAGCTGATTTAGCACTTGAAATGTTATGGCTTTTTGTCATACTTCTTTGTTGTTATGCCTCTATTTTCGGAACCTTATTAACCGGTGCATTTGTCATTGGATATGATTTGGATACATGGCTTTTTACTGTTCCTTTATATTTTGCTTTATTTGCTTGCGCTTTCAGATTGGTTTATCACTATCTGCTGCAGCCTTATATGAAGAAAAAACGACATAACAAACTTTTGCAGAAGATAGCAGAAAAAGAAAAATTGAGGTTGAAGGAGGCTGAGAATGATTGAGATTTATAAGACATTCGAAAATGGAGAATTCAGGGAACTTGAGAATCCCGAGAAGGATTGCTGGATATGCCTGACGCAGCCTAATGCAGAAGAAATTGCAAGAGTATATGATTATACGAATGTTGATGTAGATGCTTTGAGAGCATCGCTCGATGAAGAAGAAAAGGCTCATATTGAGATTGAGGATAATTATACTCTTTTAGTTATTGACGTTCCTGATTATGAAACAGAGCTTGTTAAAAAGGTTGAGAAAAAACGTTACATTACTATGCCTGTAGCGATTATTTCCACTAAGGAATGTATTATTACCGTATCCTTAAGTGATACAAATGTTTTAAGAGTTTTTAAGAGTGGAAGATTAAGAGATTTTTATACTTATAAGAAGACAAGATTTATCCTTCAGATTCTTTATAGAACTGCAACCTCTTTTCTTCAGAATCTTCGTACGATTAACAGAGAAAGTGAAGCTATTGAAGATCGAATGCAGATTTCTCAGAAAAATTCTGAGATTATTGAGATTCATGAGTTCAAGAAATCAAT
>JAKSSA010000038.1 GCA_024403335.1 Lachnospiraceae bacterium | reverse complement strand
GAACTTAGCTATGATGAAATTGCTTTTAGAATCTAAATAAAGTTTTAAAATTTAATGATAAGGGAATAATTAATAAAAACTCTATAGTCGTTTTGATTATAGAGTTGATTATTTTTTTTAATATGTTAAAATGAGTTCATAAAACATAGGAGGGAAAGGTATGAGACAGGAACAGTGTGTAGCGTGTGAACATTTTTTTGATTATGAAAAGACAAAGACCGGTCAGTCGATTTTGAATGGTGATTATATTTGTTCAGCGTGTGCGACGCAGTTGGGAATTCCTATGGGGGTTAAAGGCGTAGCTGTTGCTATGACTTATACAAAAATGCGGGTTTTAAAGGAATATGCGGTTAAGCACCCGGAAACACAAAAAAGAATACTTGCTGAAAATGAAAAGTCTAAAAAGAATGGCGAGCGTTTAAAAGAAACGGTTAGTGATTTTTTTAAATCGTTAGCAGGTTTTGCAGAAATGATTTCTTCGGGAGAGAAAGAAATGACTGAGGAAAAGTTTACATGTACTTCCTGTGGCAATGTATATTTTAAGGCACATGTAGATGAAACAAAATGTCCTAAATGTGGTAGTATGCAGACAAAACATGAAACCATAAGATTCCGCGTAGATAGAGATGGTAATAAAATAGATTAGGAGTAGGTATGCTTGGCACTTCGAATAAAAAATTGATAATAGTAACAGATAGCTCAACAGAAGTTTACGGTGAACTTTTAGTTGGGCTTATCACTATGAAAAAGAATGAAGCAGAGGAAACGGGAAGTCCAATAATTAAGCCTTTGCCTAATAATGTTGAGGTTGTGATTTGGGATGAGGAAGTATACAAGAAAAATAATGTTCAAATGAGCTCATCAAATAAAATTGTTTTTATAGGAAAGAATAAAGCTTCAAATAACATTTATCCAAACATAATGTTCAATAATTTGTTTAAAAAGTATGGGGCTTATTATGGATATTTCGGAAATAAAGCTATGATATATGTCGATGATGATATGCTTAATGAAGGGGAAGCGTACAGCGAATTTGTTGATTGCTATCAGAAATATTTGCAGGGAGTTAAGACAGATTTTGCAAAAATAGAGTTCAATAAACTTGCAGTAATCGAGGAAGATCATAGTGAAGACAAGTTGGGAATTATGGCAGACACTTTAATTGATGTTGCTAATAAAGGTATTGAGGGCATTAATAAAGGAATAAAAGCGATAATCGATGGGGCTAATAGTATTGGTGATTTCTTTTCTTCCAGTAGTAAAACTCCAAAGATTGAATCAAAAGAAAATCAGAAGAAATATGAACTGATTCCATTAATTCAGAAGAATGAGGTTAGTACAGGAGAGTTTAGAAGTTTTAAGCTGGTTAAGGCAAAGTCAAATAAAGATGTGCTTGATCAACAGTATAGAGCGGCAGTTATTTCATTTTATGTAGAGGCATTGCAAAAATTTATGGAGTAAATATGAATGATTTACTTGTGAGAAAAGATTTCGAAAAAGGATTTGGCTATGTTAATCAGATAGTAGCAGGTTCATCAGCAGGAATGGCATCAGAGCAGTACCTTGATGAAATAAATGCAGGCGTTGACTCAATGATTTCAGAAATGCTTAGCAAAGCGGATGAAAATAGCAATATGGATGCCTATCGGCTACAGGGATTTTTGAATGAAATATGGCATAAAGACACCTATAATATAAATGCTGATATTTCAAATTCGCCGTTTGCCAGAGCAATTATTCCAGGGGACAAATCTTTTGCAACTGTTGATGTACAAATAGGGAATAAAGAATTTGCATTAAAGTCATATGCCGATGTAAATAAGACTGTGAAAGCTGTATCTGAAACTTCTGATGAAAGGTTTAAAACGGTTTTAAAAAAACATCCAAATTTGACTAAACTTGATTATAAGAAAACTCATGAGCTTGGCCCTAATAAGGAAAGCTGGCTGTCTATTTATCAGGGACAGACGAAGGTTATTTCAACAGAACAACTAAGTGAGGCAAGGCGTATACTAACTAAAAAAATCGCTGAATTATCTGAGAAAGTTGATAATCCGGCAATTGCTTCCAATATAGCAAATGATGCTGCAAAAGAGTTGGCAAAATACAAAGAAGTTTTGGATACTCTGACAGACAGAGTCGGAAATGGATTTAATCAGTCTTTGACTTTAACTCATGCTGATGCTATGAAAATTGCAGTGGCGGCAAAAGAGGGTAATCTTGACAGAGAATTACTTGAAAGCTGTGGACTTGATGTTAATAAGCTTATTGGCTGGGGTGATATTGCGTTTGAATCATTTATTGCAGGTTTTTCAGCAACTGCATTGTCTACGGTTATTAGCTTTGCACCTGTATTGACTAATGTTGTTGTAGATTTGGTAAAGAGTGGAGAAATTAATCCGGATGAATTAAAGAGGGGTGGCTTGAAGAGCCTTAAATCGTCTCCTAAGTCTTTTCTTATCGGTGGATTGTCTTCTGCAATATCTGTTGCCTGTAAAACGGGAAAATTTGGTACAGCTTTACTTGGCGCAAGTGCCGGGGTTATAGGAAGTATGACGGCAATAGCTTATAATGTTGTTGATTCTTCAATAAAAATGGCAACAGGTTCTATGAGCCAGGGTGAGATGGCTAGGGATTTGTGGCAGAAATATCTGACTACTGCTGGCTCGATTTTGGGTGGTATGATAGCGGGCCCGATAATGGGCATGTTCCCAGTAGCATGTATGCTTGGAAGTCTTGTTGGTAGTGCTGTTGGCGGAGTATTATTTTCGACTACAGACAGGTTGTTTACTTCTTTATGTATAGAATCAGGTTGTACTTTCTTTGGACTTGTAGAACAGGATTATACATTGCCTATCGAGGTAGTTGAATATCTTGGCATTGAACAGCTTGATTTTGATAAGCTTGAAGTTGAAGATTTTGAAGCTGACAAATTTGTTCCGGAAATGTTTGCTCCGGAAATAATTGATTATGACAGAATAGGAATGAGAGTATTACGCAGGGATTTAATTGAAATTGGTGTAATTGGGTATGTTGACTGAATGATAAAGTGAACTGAAGTTAAGGTAATTAAGGTAATTAAGGTGACAGCTTGAGATTGATTGACATGGCAAGTGTTTGAGTTTATAATAACAATTGAAGTGCTCTTAGGCTACCAGATAACCAAGTTATTACTTGGAGGTGGCGCATATGAGTAGTTCGAAGAAAAAAGCCAATGATCAACAGTCAAAAGAACTTCAGGTAATTAAGGATTTTATTGAAGATTACGATGTTAAAAAGGTATGGATGGCTAAAAAGCTTGAAATATCCAGAACAACATTGAATAATTATCTTGATGAAATTCGTCCAATACCATTAAGCGTATTTCTTGAGATTAAATATTTATTGGCAGATTATGAAAAGTCCTCACGATGAGGGCTTTTTTACGATTAAAAATATGGAAGTTTCACTTCCAATTGCCAAAATATGTAGGATTGGCAAGGAACTACGGATGAAATCACGATATTGTTAAATATATATGTATCCAAAGCAAGGCGAATTACGGATGAAATCTTCAACTTGCCAAATATATACGTAAGGATTGGCAAGGAATTACGGATGAAATCACGATATTGTTAAATATATATGTATCCAAAGCAAGGCGAATACGGATGAAATTTTCAACTTGCCAAATATATACGTAAGGATTGGCAAGGAATTACGGATGAAATCCCGACTTTGCAAATTATATATGTATCCCAAGCAAGGCGAATACGGATGAAATTACGATTTTGCAAATTATATATGTATCCCCAATAAGGCGAGTACGGATGAAATCTTCAACTTGCCAAATATATACGTAGGGATGGCAATAAACTACGGATGAAACCACGATTTTGCCAATTATAAGTTTCGAGCAAGTTTTGAGTAAACTTTAATCAAGCAGGAAAAAACTCACATGATGGGAGAGAATAGTGAAAAAATTATTTGTTTATTTGAAGGATTATAAGTTTGAGTCTGTGATGGCACCGCTTTTCAAGCTTTTGGAGGCGGGGTTTGAGCTTTTCATTCCTTTAGTAATGGCGGCTATTATAGATAAGGGAATTGCTAATCAGGATAAACCATTTGTTTTGAAAATGGGTGGGGTTCTGGTTATTTTAGGTGTGGTAGGTCTTGTAAGTGCCATTACAGCACAGTACTTTGCGGCAAAATCAGCAGTTGGGTTTTCTACAAAGTTAAGGCAGTCATTGTTTGAGCATATTCAGAGCTTGAATTTTACAAATATTGATCAGGTTGGCCCCTCTACTTTGATTACTCGAATGACAAGTGACATAAATCAGATTCAGTCAGGTGTAAATTTGGTGTTACGCTTGTTTTTGCGCTCACCAATAATTGTATTTGGCGCTATGATTATGGCGTTTACAATTGATGTCAAGAGTGCGTTGATTTTTGTTATTGCGATTCCTTTGCTTGCATTAGTTGTGTTTGGAATAATGCTTTACACAATGCCACTTTATAAAAAGGTGCAAAATGCCTTGGATAAGGTGCTTGGGATATCAAGAGAAAATTTGACTGGTGCCAGAGTTATTCGTGCTTTTCATCAGGAACAAAGAGAAGTTGAAAAGTTTGAGGGGCTAAATAACAATTTATCAAAGCTTCAGACAAATGTTGCAAGGATAAGTGCAATAATGAATCCTGTGACTTATGTCATTGTTAATGTTGCAACTATAGCTTTGATATATTCAGGTGCAATACAAGTTAATATTGGCACACTTACTCAGGGCGAAGTAATAGCGTTGGTAAATTATATGTCACAAATACTTGTTGAACTTGTGAAGCTTGCCAATTTGATAATCACTGTAACCAAGTCATTAGCGTGCGCAGACAGAGTATCTCAGGTATTCGATATTCCGGCAGGGGAGAACTATAGTTTTAATGACGAAAGAATTAAATCAGAGGAGAAATATATTAGTCATAATGATGTAAGTTCATTAGCGGTAAATAAAACTTGTGAAAAAACAAGCAAGGGTGAAACAGCAGATACAAGTGCTTACCTCACCTTCAGCCATGTTGGTTTGACTTATGAAGGTGCAGGGGCTGAAACTTTGTCAGATATTTCATTTTCTGTAAAGAAGGGAATGACAGTTGGAATAATAGGTGGTACAGGCTCTGGCAAGACCTCATTAATTAATCTTATTCCCGGTTTTTATCAGGCAACTAAAGGACAGATTCTTTTGGAGGGTAAATCGATATATGACTATCCTTGCGATGATTTGCGAAATCGTGTTGGAATAGTTCCACAAAAGGCTGTGCTTTTTAAGGGAACGATTCGTTCAAATCTTCTTTGGGGAAACGAAAATGCCACAGACGATGAACTTATGCGTGCTGTTACAACTGCGCAGGCAAAAGAAGTTGTTGAAGGAAAGCAGGGACAGCTGGATGCAGTAATTGAACAGGGAGGTAAAAACTTATCAGGTGGTCAAAGACAAAGACTTACCATTGCAAGAGCTTTGGTTAAAAGACCTGAAATTTTGATTCTTGATGATAGTGCCTCAGCTTTGGATTTTGCTACAGATGCATCGCTTAAGAAGGCCTTGAAGCAAGATACAGCTGGGATGACAACCTTTATCGTTTCCCAGAGAGCTTCATCGATAAGCCATGCGGATTTGATACTTGTTTTAGACGATGGAAAAATTGTTGGCATGGGAAATAATAATGAACTTCTTCAAAACTGTGAGGTTTATAAAGAGATATATTATTCACAGTTTCAGGAACATGGGGAGGAGGTACAAAATAATGTTGAAAGCAAAGCAGAAATCTAATTTGCAAACAGAACAAAGTGCTAATAAGGAAGATAAAAAGAACATTGATCAGAAAACTAAAAATCGCATAAATCAGAAAGCTACAATTAAGAAAATACTTGATTACATTAAGAAGTACCGCCTTTTGGTTTTGTTTTCTTTAGTGCTTGCAGCTTTAATTGTAGCACTCACTCTTTATGTGCCTGTAATGATTGGAAATGCAGTAGATTTAATTCTGGGCAAGGGAAATGTTGATTTTGATGCCTTATTTAAGATTCTTTACAAGATTGCAGCGGCAGTAATTGTTACAGCCATAGCCCAGTGGGTAATGAATACGACTAATAATTATATTACCTACCATGTAATACAGGATATAAGGGAGGCTGCTTTTAAGAAGATTCAGATACTTGATTTGAAATACATAGACAGCAAATCCTATGGAGATATTGTCAGCAGAATGATAGCAGATGTTGATACCTTCGCTGATGGCTTGCTCATGGGCTTTACTCAGCTTTTTACCGGTATTTTGACTATTGGTGGCACTTTAATATTCATGCTCATAACGAATGTGCCCATTGCACTTGTAGTTGTGTGCATTACACCGATTTCTATTCTTGTAGCAAGGTTTATAGCAACTAAGACCTATAGTATGTTCCAGGAGCAATCCAAAACTCGTGGTGAAGAAACTGCTTTGATAGAAGAAATGGTAGGAAACCAGAAGGTCGTTAAGATGTTTGCAAGAGAAAAGGCTGTTACAGAGGAGTTTCGTGAGATTAATAACAGACTTGGAAAATGCTCATTAAAGGCTATTTTTTACTCTTCAACAACAAATCCGGCAACAAGATTTGTCAATAGCTTGGTATATGCAGGCGTTGGCATATTCGGGGCTTTTTTGGCAATAAGAGGTGGAATAACAGTCGGCCGTTTGTCCTGCTTTTTAAGCTATGCAAACCAGTACACTAAGCCGTTTAACGAAATTTCCGGTGTTATTACCGAACTGCAGAATGCGATCGCATGTGCCGCGAGAATTTTTGAGCTGATAGAACAAGAGCCTCAGCTTCCGGAAAAGGAAAATGCCTTCGTACTTAGCAATGCGAAAGGAAATGTAGTATTAAACGATGTCAGTTTTTCCTATACTCCTGAACAAAAGCTCATTGAGAACTTTAATTTGTCTGTAAAGCCAGGTCAGAGAGTGGCAATAGTTGGACCTACGGGATGTGGCAAAACCACAGTTATTAACTTGCTTATGCGATTTTATGATGTGAAGAAGGGTGGCATAAGTATTGATGGAACGGATATTCGTGACATGACAAGAGGAAGCCTTCGTACAAGCTATGGCATGGTTTTACAGGAAACCTGGTTACGAAGTGGAACAATACTTGATAATTTGCGAATGGGAAAGCCGGATGCAAGCAGAGAAGAAGTGATAGAGGCAGCGAAACAGTCACATGCGCATAGCTTTATTAAGCGTCTTCCTAATGGATATGATACAGTTATAAATGAAGATGGAGGAAGTTTGTCGCAAGGACAGAAACAGTTGCTTTGTATTGCAAGAGTAATGCTTTGTTTGCCACCAATGCTTATTCTTGACGAGGCGACTTCATCTATTGATACAAGAACTGAAATTCAGATTCAGAAAGCCTTTGCGAAGATGATGAAGGGCAGAACAAGCTTTATTGTTGCGCATAGATTATCTACAATAAAAGAAGCAGATGTGATTCTAGTGATGAAGGACGGAAATATTATTGAACAGGGAACACATGAAGAATTGCTTGGCATGGGAGGATTTTACTGTAACCTTTATAACTCACAATTTGCCAAAGCATAAAAAATATTATCATTTATTTGTTGAAAAAGTAAGCAACTATTTATTTTGAAAATATATAAATTGCTCTTTGCACAAAAAAGTGAAATGTTATAGGTAAAAGTAGTTACAATCAAATAAGAAGGTAACTAATAAGAGTAGCAAAAAAAGCAAATAAAAAACATAAGCAGTTAAAAATTAAGAAGTTAAAAACAAAGATAGTTAAAAATAAAAGTAGTTAAAAAACAAAAGCAGTAAAAACAAAAGGTGTGCCTTGAATGAATTCATAAGTCACACCTTTGTTTTGTTATATTTATTACTGAGTTATTGCTTAAATTAATTGCACAAATTTATTGCTTGAATTAATTGCATTAATTCGATTGCTTTTAATTTATAGCTTTTATTTTATTGCTTATATTGTAACAATATTCCTTTGCGAATTAGAAATCAACTTCTGTATCGTAGTAGCAGCACTTCAAAAGCTTTTCCATTTCTTCAACGGAAGGCTGTCTGGGGTTAGAACCTGTACAAGCATCACCAATTGCATTAACTGCAATGTCATGAAGTCTTTCAAGGAATACTTCTTCAGGAACGAAGCCCTGCTCTGTAGGATAGCTGTCTGCGCCATAGTTCTTGATGCAATGAGGAATATTAAGATCATCATTCATCTTTCTTAAGTAAGCGATTAAAGCAGCAACCTTTTCATCATCAGATGCAGTCTTAGGAGCGATTCCCATGTAATCAACGATTACACCATAACGCTTCTTAGCTGTCTCATCCTTTGCGTTGAATGCGATAACCTTAGGAAGGTACATTGCATTTGCAGCACCATGGATGATGTGTGCGCCGAAATCAGCGAAAACAGCACCGGTCTTATGAGCCATTGAGTGTACGATACCAAGTAAAGCATTTGAGAATGCCATACCAGCAAGGCACTGTGCGTTGTGCATTCTGTCACGAGCAGCCATATCTCCGTTGTATGAATCAACGAGGTCATTCATGATCATTTCGATAGCATGAATTGCAAGAGGATCTGTGTAATCACAGTTAGCTGTAGAAACATAAGCTTCAACTGCATGTGTCATAGCATCCATACCTGTGTGAGCAACAAGCTTCTTAGGCATTGTTTCAGCAAGTTCAGGATCAACAATAGCAACATCGGGTGTGATTTCGAAGTCAGCGATAGGATACTTAATACCCTTTGAGTAGTCTGTGATGATTGAGAATGCTGTTACTTCAGTAGCTGTACCTGATGTAGAAGATACTGCGCAGAAATGAGCTTTCTTTCTAAGTTCGGGAATACCGAATACCTTGCACATGTCTTCGAAAGTGCAATCAGGATATTCATACTTAATCCACATAGCCTTTGCTGCATCGATAGGTGAACCACCACCGATTGCTACAATCCAGTCAGGTTCGAATTCAAGCATTGCCTGAGCGCCTCTCATAACTGTTTCAACAGAAGGATCGGGTTCGATACCATCAAAAATCTTAACTTCCATTCCAGCTTCCTTAAGATATGCTTCTGCTCTGTCAAGGAATCCGAATTTCTTCATTGAACCACCACCAACACAGATGATAGCTTTCTTACCCTTGAAGCTCTTTAATGCTTCGAGAGAACCTTTACCATGATAAAGATCACGAGGTAATGTAAAACGTGCCATTGTAAAACCCTCCAAAAAATTAAATTTAGGTGTGGCATATGACCACGATATTTATATTAACATATTCATTTTAAGAAGGGTAATATTTACATGTAATAAAGGCTATATCAATATTGATATAGCCCGGAATATGTTTTATAAAGTTATATAAAGTTATATAAAGTTTTATGAAGCTTGAATACGTTTACTGCTTTGTTTTTTTCTCTTTCTTAACTTTTGGTGCAAGGAAGTAATTTTTAACATCAGAGAGTATGTTCTGCACATTGGTGAGTGCTGATATCTTTTGACCGAGGTCTGTAATCTGGCTGTTAATATCAATTACTGAAGCCTGCATTTCTTCACTCATTGATGAGCTTTCTTCGGAAGCGGCAGCTAAAGACTGGATTACTTCGGTCATTTGCTGCTTAACGACTATTGTATCACGAGCTTCAGCTGTAATATCTGATAAATTGTCGTTTACACTGTCAATACTTCTGCTAAGTTCGTCAAAACTTTGAATTGCAGACTGAAGCTTTTTGGCATTGTCGTTATTGAAGCTGACTAAGTCAGAAGCTAATTCCAGAGAACCGTTTGCACATCCTAAAGCTTTTTCAACAGCGGCATGAATAACCTCAGCAGATTCGGCAGTCTTGCTTGAGAGATCTTTTATTGAGTTTGCCACAACTCCAAATCCGAGACCATATTCACCGGCTCTTGCAGCCTCAACCTGTGCATTGAGTGCTAAGAGAGTAATCTGGAAGGAAACGCTGTCGATATCTTCAATTGCTTTTGAAATATTCTCAATTTCAAGTCTGTTGGTTTCAAGACCGCTTTGTACTTCTTCGATTTTTGCACTTCCGATTTCTGTACTTTCCTTGAAGGCGGTAATTGATTCCTGTGTTTTGAAAAGATCGCGCTTCATAGCTTTGGACTGCTCCATGCTGTGACCTAAATTATCAATAATTACATCAACGGAATTGCCAAATTCTTCAATTCCGGCCATTGCTTCCTGGGTACATGAAGCCTGATGTGCAGTTGTTCTCGCAACTTCTGTAGCGGCTGCATTTATTTCGTTTGAAGCAACTATTACGATATCAGAAGTTTCTTTTACATTCTGTTCAGTAGCAAGAAGCTCATTTTCACAATCAGTAAGCTGGTCGTTGGCAGTCTTGAGCTTTTTGTCAAGAACATGCTTTGTTACCGGAAGGATGATTGCAAGCATGATAAATTCAATTAACAGGTAAACCGTATATGCTCTGTACAAAATCAGGTTTGCTCTTGTCTGAACTACGCCGCAGAAACTCATTCCGACCAGTTCGCTGCCATTGAATATGCCATAGTAGCAGACCGTATAAGCAACACCATTTATTCTTACATTGTTGTCTGTATAAACGCCTTCCTTTTTTACATGTTCGTAAATGGCCGGATCGCATTTAGTTCCGATTACGGTATCTATACGGCCATTTGCGTCCGTTAAGTCGGTAACGACACGAGTATCACCCCAAAACAGAGTGTGACTTACTTTGTTGTCATTATTTTGAGCAAGTTTAAAACTTGTATCATCAATTTTTGTATCGCCATAATACAGGGTGCCGGTTGCAGAATCGTAGGACCAGTCAAGCCCCTCGCCTAAAACACCTTCGACGGTTGTTATAACATGCATGGCAGAATTGCGTGCAATAGCCTGGTAGTCGTTATTGATGTTATTTGTTAATTCAACAATTCCAATGACACATGTGTTAAATGCCACTATCAGAATCATTAAAAGTGAAAGTCTGATAACATACTGTCTGACATCCAATTGTTTTTTAATCTTTACTTCCATATGTCTCTCCTTTATGTATTCGGAATTGAAATTCCGATATGGTCTGTTACATGAATTTGATTTCTGATATTGTTGGTCAATGTTGGTCAAAGACCTGAATATTTGCAAACTGTAAAATTAGAAAAACTGAATATTTGCAGGTTGTATAATCACAATCAATGAATATTTGTAACCTGTATCGTCAAAAACTTCACGATAGTGTGTAAATTTTATAAAAATTCGTATATTGTGAACATGACACCATAATATATAACACCACAATATATAATATCATCTAATGCAAAAAAATAAAACTGTTTTTTTACCTGATTTTACGGACAATACTGAAAACTGTACTGAAACTTATTTACATCAGTATCTGTGATTTGCCGAGAAGCTGCTTATATGATATAATATGCGGCAAGTGATCAAATATTGAAAAACGAAAAAGGATATGTGAAAATAAACAATAGCAGATAATATCAGAATATATATAAGGTCATAATTGAGTAACGACAGAAATAACAGTAATAGTGGAAATAACAGTTTAGCGGAAATAATAGCTGTAGCAGTAATATAAATAGAAATAACAGCAATAACAGGAGAAACAGATGGAAGAAAGCAAATCATTTGAAGTTGAGAAAGAAAACAGAGAAAAAGCTATTGTAAGGACAAGCGTGGTTGGAATTGCTGTTAACATTGCTTTGGTTGCATTTAAGGCTGTGGTCGGATTACTTTCCAATTCGATAGCGATTATTTTGGACGCGGTTAATAACCTGTCTGATGCTTTATCATCTGTTATAACAATTATCGGAACCAAGCTTGGGGCAATTAAGCCTAATAAAAAGCATCCGCTCGGATATGGAAGAATTGAATATTTAAGTTCCATGCTGGTATCCGCACTTGTAATATATGCCGGTATTACCTCCCTGGTTGAGTCAATTAAGAAAATAATAAATCCGGAAACGGCAGATTACAGCTATGTTTCACTTGCAATAATATCTGTTGCTGTTGTGGTAAAGATTTTGCTTGGCCGATATGTGAAGAAACAGGGTAAGAAATATAATTCAGGCGCTTTGACCGCCTCAGGTTCTGACGCAATGCTTGATGCAGTTGTTTCAGCAACCGTACTTGTTTCAGCAGTTATTTATTTTATCTGGCATATTTCTTTGGAAGCATATGTTGGAGTCGTTATTTCGCTTTTGATTATGAAGGCCGGTATAGAGATGATGAATGAAACATTGAATGATATACTTGGCAGAAGAAGTGAAAGGGAAGAAATTAAGAAACTTAAAAAAATCATATGCGAGGTGCCCGGCGTAAGAGGCGCATATGATTTGATTCTTTACAACTACGGACCAAATAAAAATTACGGTACAGTTCATATTGAACTTCCTGATACAATGCGGGTTGACGAAGTTGACAGATTAAGCCGTCGCATACAGGAAAAGGTTTTGGTCGAAAGCGGAGTTATTTTAACAGGAATCGGTGTATATTCTCATAATACTTCAGACGATGAATCTGCAAAAATGCGTAATGCAATACAAAAAACTGTAATGTCACATGAGTGGGCATTACAGTTACATGGTTTCTATGTTGATTTGGAAAATAAAAGATTAAGATTTGACCTGGTTTTAAGCTTTGATGTTGATAAAACGGAAGCGATTGATATTGCTACTTCCGAGGTTCAGAATATGTATCCTGATTTCGAGGTTCATATTACGCCCGATATTGATGCTTAATCTCCACATAATTCATCATTTGCCTTTATTTAATTATTATTTTCCTATTATTTACAATCAATCTGTTTTTGAAGATGAGAAATAAAAATTATGCTTCAAAGCCTATCAATATTGAACCGGGCTCAGTGTATTCAGCTGTTTTATTAATCAGCAGGACCGGTTGAAAGAGAATCTGATTTCTGAATCACCAAAGGCGCCTAACCATTCTTGAAGTTTTTTATATTAATGTTTATAATAAGGTGGTGTTTTTAAGAAAGTTATAGTGGAAAGCATGGAGGAAGAAAACAAAAGTTGTACAGAGGCACAGATTGAATATGATTTGTTTCATAAATGCCAAGATATGATTTAATACCGAATGTCGGATTGTATCTGGAACAGGTTGTTAAGCACATAAATGAAGTAAAGGTTGATTTGGTAAAAAATTAAGGAGGGATTATGCAGTACAGAAATGATAAGAACGGAAAACCGATTTCACAGCTTGGCTATGGCTGTATGCGTTTTTCAAAAAAGGGCGTGGCAATTGATTATGAAAAGACCAAAGCCGAGGTGTTACATGGAATAGAAGAGGGTATTAACTACTTGGATACCGCATATATTTATCCGGGTAGTGAAGAATGTCTCGGTAAAATTTTGGAATCTGCAGGAGTAAGAGAAAAGGTAAGTATAGCAACCAAGCTTCCTCAGTATATGATGCGTTCTGCTGCACAAATTGAGAAGACCTTCAATGAAGAGCTTGAAAGATTGAGAACGGATTATATCGATTATTATCTCATGCACATGTTCACAGATTCAAGTGAATGGGAGAAATTAAAAAAGCTTGGTATTGAAGAATGGATTAGCGAGAAGAAGGCATCGGGCGCAATAAGAAACATAGGTTTTTCATATCATGGCGACACAAAGATGTTTTTAGAACTTTTGGATGCATATGACTGGGATTTTTGTCAGATTCAGTACAACTATCTGGATGAAAACAGTCAGGCAGGAAGAAAGGGACTTGAGGCCGCATATGCCAAAGGAATCCCGGTTATTATCATGGAACCTTTAAGAGGCGGAAAACTGGTTAATCTTCCTGAATCTGCCAAGAAGATGTTAAACGACAGCACTAAAAAGTACACACCTGCTGAGTTGGGCCTGAGATGGCTTTGGGATCAGCCCGGCGTAACCTGCGTATTGTCAGGTATGAACTCAATGGAAATGCTCGATGAGAATTTAAGAATTGCATCAGAGGCTAAGGTTGGGGACTTAACCGAAGAAGATTTTGAAATAGTTGAAAAGATTAAGGCAATATTTAAAGAAAAGGAAAAAGTCGGATGTACAGGCTGCAGATACTGTATGCCATGTCCTAAGGGCGTAGATATTCCGGCCACATTCTTTAATTACAACCTTATGTATATGGAAAGCAAGATGTCTGCAAGGTTCGGCTATGCACAAACTGTCGGTTTGAGAAAGGAAACCGCATTTGCTTCACAGTGTATTGGCTGCGGTAAGTGTGAAAAGCATTGCCCTCAGCATATTGAAATCAGACAGAAGCTTAAAGAGGCTGACAAAGCACTCCGCCCCTGGTATATAAAGGCAGGGATCAAAGTTGCAAGAGCATTTTTGAAGAAATAGATAGAAAATTCAGACATTTTTGGGCATATGCCTAAATTTTATACAATTAAGTGACAGTGCTGAGAATTAATACATGGACACGAAGGTGTCCATTTTTTTTGCGAAAAAATGAGAGTATTATGTGTGCATCAAAAGAAAAAAATATTTAAGTTTTAGCAGAAAGGAGACTGAAAAGATGAGAAATGTTAAACCGATGAAACTTGCCAAAGGCGGCTATGTAGTAATGTCAATTGTTCTTATGTTAGCCGGAATCTTTTTGATTATTTTTCCGTCATGGGCACTGAAGGCTGTTGAAGTCATTTTCGCGATTGCAATGATTATGTTTGGAATAATAAAACTGGTTGGATACTTTTCAAAGGACCTTTTCAGACTGGCATTTCAATACGACCTGGCATTTGGCCTTTTGCTCATATTGCTGGGGGTGATTGCACTTGTAAAACCCGGTGATGAGCTTTCGCTTGTTCTGATAGCAACCGGCATAGCTGTTCTTGGAGACGGGCTTTTCAAGATACAGATAGCTATTGATGCGAAGGAATTCGGAATCAGAAAATGGTGGCTTATATTTATTTCAGCCATTGTAACGGGAATGATTGGTCTTGTTCTTGTATTCAGACCGGCTGAAAGTGCGGTAGTACTGGCTATTATTTTGGGAGTTGCACTTTTGCTTGATGGTATTTTGAGTTTGGTTACCGTTATTACAGCAGTTAAGATAGTTAACCATCAGAGGCCTGACATAATTGATATGTAGCGTCTGTTATATAAAGATAATAAACAGTTATATAAAGACAATATACAATTATATAAAGATAAAAGCAGTTATATAAAGACAACAAACAGTTATATAAAGACAATAAACAGTTATATAAAGACAACAAACAATTATATAAAGATGATAAACAGTTATATAAAGAGAGGAATTTAGTATGAAATTTGGAAAATTTGTAGTAAAAAACAGAATTCCGATTCTGATTGTATCACTTCTTCTGCTGATACCTTCATTTTTGGGAATGGCAAAGACCAGAGTAAACTATGACATGCTCACATATCTTCCGAAAGATATGGAAACGGTTAAAGGACAGGATATTCTTCTTGAAGACTTCGGGAAGGGCGCATTTTCACTCATTGTTGTTGAAGACATGAACCAAAAAGAAGTTACTGAACTTGCACAGAAACTTCGAAAAGTCGAGCATGTTGATACCGTACTTTGGTTTGATGAAATTGCAGATGACATCCCTGTTGAGATGCTTCCTGACAAGATCTATGAAGCTTTTAATTCTGATAACTCGACAATGATGGCTGTATTCTTTGACAGTTCAACCTCAGCCGATGTTACCATGGATGCCATTCGTGAAATAAGAAGAGTTTGTGAGAGCAAATGCTATGTTTCAGGTATGTCCGCACTTGTAACAGATTTAAAGGATATGTGCGAGAAGGAAGAACCGGTATATGTGGGAATGGCAGTTCTATTTGCGGTAATTGCCATGGTCATTTTTCTTGACGGCTGGCTGGTACCATTTGTATTTTTGGCAAGTATTGGTGTTGCAATCATCATTAACCTTGGAACAAATTATTTTCTTGGTGAGATATCATATATCACAAAGGCGTTGTCAGCGGTACTTCAGTTAGCAGTTACGATGGATTACAGCATTTTCCTTTGGAACAGTTACAATGAGGAATGTAAAACTGTATCAGATAAAAAGGAAGCAATGGCAACAGCTATTAAGAAGACACTTACTTCAGTAATTGGAAGCTCTGTAACAACAATAGCCGGATTTATTGCACTTGTATTTATGAGTTTTACTCTTGGCGCAGATTTAGGTATTGTTATGGCAAAGGGCGTTTTGATCGGAGTTATCGGATGCGTTACACTTCTTCCGGCACTTATTCTTTGTCTTGATAAACCTCTTCAAAAGACAAGACACAAAGCACTTCTTCCAAGGATGGACAAGGTTTCAAACTTTA
Source organism: Lachnospiraceae bacterium (assembly GCA_024403335.1). GTDB lineage: Bacteria > Bacillota > Clostridia > Lachnospirales > Lachnospiraceae > JAKSSA01. Next base: position 2,493 of record JAKSSA010000038.1, on the reverse strand, counting down.
TTGTTAAATATTTCCCTGCTTTTCTTGTGATTTTTGCTGCACTCGTTGTTCCCGCTTTAGCAGGTTACAGAAATACTAACGCAGAAGTTTACTATGATATGGGCCAGTGTCTCCCTGAAACGATGGATGTTGTAATTGCCAATCACAAAGTTTCAGATAATTATGGCATTGCTTCAACACATATTCTGCTGGTTGACGTTGATGTTCCTGAAAAAACCAAGCGTGAAATGATTAAAGAAATGGAAAAAGTTGATGGAGTAAGCAATATACTTGGCCTTGAGTCTTTAGTTGGATCAAAGATTTCTGTAGATATTTTGCCCGATTCAGTTAAGGAAAAAGTAGAATCAGGCAGATATGAAATGATGCTTATTAACTCTGAATATACTGTGGCAAGCGATGCAGTTAATGAACAGGTTGGCGCGATTAATGAAATATTGAAGAAATATGATGAAGGCGGAATGCTTATAGGTGAAGCTCCCTGCATGAAGGATATGATTGAAACAACTGACAGGGATTTCAGAGTTGTAAACATTGTGTCAATTGCAGCAATCTTTGTCATTATCGCACTGGTAGAAAAGAGTATTACACTTCCCTTTATACTCATTTCGGTTATTGAATTTGCTATTTTTATTAACCTTGGTATTCCACACTATCTTGGACAGTCATTGCCGTTTATTGCACCGATTTGTATAAGTACAATTCAGCTTGGCGCAACAGTTGATTATGCAATACTTATGACTACAAGATATAAGAGCGAAAGAAACTTTGGCAAAACAAAGAAAGAAGCTGTTTCGGTTGCACTTTCAACATCAATTCCGTCTATTATTGTAAGCGGTATGGGCCTTTTTGCAGCAACCTTTGGAGTAGCAATTTATTCCAACATTGACATTATACAATCTATGTGTATGCTGATGGCACGAGGTGCAGTTATCAGTATGCTGAGCGTAATTTTGATTTTGCCGGCACTTTTGATGGTATGTGACGGACTTGTCAGAAAAACAACATTAGGAATGAAAGGATGTAATTAATATGAAAAAGAATATGTATAAGGTACTTGCAGGAGTACTTGGATTATCACTTGCACTTGGAACAGTAAGCTTGTCAGTTGCGAACAGTATTCCTAAAAACACAAAAAATGAAAACATTTCTTACGAAAGAACAGAGCTTGAAACAACAGATTCTGATTCGGTATATGTAATTGCCGATTCTGAAGGTAATGCGAACCGTATAATTTTGGATGATTTATCTGAAGTATCTTCAGAAAGTTCTATGCCAATTGATGTAAGTGTTAAATATATTCTTGACGGAAAAGAAATGAAACCGTCAGAAATATTAGGAAAAAGCGGCCACATTGTTATCAGATACGATTACACGAATAATGCTAAAAGAACAGTTGTGGTTGATAACAAATCTGTTGATATGACAGTTCCCTATGCAGCAGCGACCGCAGTTGTACTTGACGGTGAAAAGTTTTCAAATGTGACCGTTAATTCAGGAAAGGTTTTAGACGATGGCGACAGATATGCAGTTGTTGGAATTGCATTTCCCGGTATTAAAGAAAATCTTGCTTTAAATGATGATAAAATAAATATTCCTGATTATACTGAAATTGAGGCTGATGTTGAAAATTTCAGACTTGATATCGCATATACACTTTGCTCAGGATCTGTATTTGCAACAGCCGATTTGGATACAGACAGCTTCTCGGAAAAAATGAATGAGAGCATAGCAGAGCTTACAGGCGCAATGACACAGCTGATTAACGGTTCAGAACAGTTAGTAAAGGGTAGCGCTGAACTTTATGAGGGTGTTGTGACATATACCCAGGGAGTTGCTAAAGTGGCAGACGGTCTTAGTATGGTGGATGCAAACAGCGCAGCTATACAGGCAGGTGCAAAGGCAGTATTTGAATCACTTCTTGCAACGTCAGACGGATCATTGAAAGCTGCAGGTATAAATACGGTACCTCTTACAATGGAGAATTATGAACAGGTTTTAGCAGCTGTTATGAATAATCTTAAGCTTGCTTTGAGTAAGGAACAGGCTGAAGCCGGTTGCGCAAAGATTGAGGGATTACTTGGACAGCTTAGGAGCTATCAGGTATTCTATGATGGTATTATGGGATATACAAACGGAGTAAGTCAGGTTAGCGCGGGTGCAGCACAGCTTAAGGAAGCATCTGCTTCGCTTATTGAAGGCAGCAGCAAAATCTCTGAAGGTACTATGGCACTCAATGCAGGTCTTAAGCAGTTCGATGAAGAAGGTATTGGCAAAATTATTAATACTTTGGAAGGCGAAAGTCTTAAACGTGCAAAGGCTATGCTTGAACTTGCTAAGGAAGAAAACAGCACAAAGAATTATGTATACAAGCTTGAAAGTGTAAGATAATTGTTTAGCAGGGTACAAATAAGTTAAAAAGATGCATAAAATGTTATAAAAAAATGACCGAAAGGTCATTTTTTTATTAAGTCATTTTTTATTATGTTATTATTT
>JAKSSA010000037.1 GCA_024403335.1 Lachnospiraceae bacterium | reverse complement strand
TGGGAGAAAGGAATAAATCCAAGCACCATCTAAGATGATTGGATTATACGTGAATTATGAATAAGTTTATGAAAGAACGCGGCTTTTTGATGATAGCGTCATTTATCTTTGCTTTTGTTATCTGGCTTGCGGTAACAAATGGCGCAGATCCGTTGACAGACAGAACCTTTAACAATATCAAAGTTATTGAATTGAATAAAAGCATGATTTTATCTACAGGAAAGAGACCATCAATTACAGGTGATGCTTTGGTAAGCTTTGTAGTTGAGGGCAAGACTTCTGCTGTAAATGCACTACAGGAAAGTGACTTTTATGTAACTATAGATTATGCTGAACTTTCTGAATTCAACACGATTCCTGTAAGAATTAAATTATTAAATGTAAGAGATACAGAATTTACCATAAAAAGACAGAGTAAGAATACAATAAGCGTAGTTTTGATAGAAGAGTAACAATTCTTTGGCAAGAGACAGCATGGATTTTAGTGGAGAGAAAATATGAACTGTGCTTTTAAATATCCTAAAAGCGAAAAAATAGAATTACCTGACAGAGTTTGGCCGACAAAGCAGCTTGAAAAAGCACCCATATGGTGTAGTGTTGATTTGAGGGATGGCAATCAGGCTTTGATAAACCCGATGAGCGTTTCAGAGAAGGTTGAGTTTTTCAAACTTCTTTGTAAGCTTGGTTTTAAGGAAATAGAAGTAGGATTTCCTTCTGCTTCCCAGACAGAATTTGAATTTATCAGAAAGCTTATTGAAGATAATTTAATTCCAGAGGATGTCACTATTCAGGTTATTTGTCAATGCAGAGAGCATTTGCTTGATAGAACTTTTGAAGCAGTTAAAGGTGCTAAAAAGGTCATATTCCATTTGTACGTTTCAACTTCTTCTTTGCAAAGAGAAGTAGTTTTTGAAAAAAGCAAGGAAGAAATGATAGCAATGACCATTGAGGGAACAAAGCAAATTCGTAAATTTAAGGAAGAATTTGAGGGTGAGCTGATTTTGGAATATTCCCCCGAAAGCTTTACAGGTACAGAGCTTGAATTTGCAAGAGATATCTGCAATGCGGTTATTGAGACCTGGGATCCCGGAAAAGATGAGAAAATTATCATCAATTTGCCTGAAACTGTTGAGATGACCACGCCTAACATATATGCTGACAGAATTGAGTGGATGGGAAGAAATCTTAACAGAAGAGAAAATCTGATATTAAGTCTTCATACTCATAACGACAGAGGGTCAGGTGCGGCAGCTTCAGAGCTTGGAATTTTAGCCGGAGCGCAAAGAGTAGAGGGCACACTATTTGGTAATGGTGAAAGAACAGGTAATGCAGATATTCTGACTATTGCCTATAATCTTTTGTCAGAGGGCATTGATCCGCTACTTAATCTTGACAATATTCCTGAAATTATTGATGTTTATGAAAGACTTACAAGAATGACCGTTGATGACAGGCATCCGTATGCCGGCAAGCTTGTATTCACTGCATTCTCAGGTTCTCATCAGGATGCTATCAGCAAAGGAATACGCGCCATGTCAGGAAGGGGCGATGGTATTTGGAGAGTTCCTTATCTTCCTATTGATCCAAAGGATATCGGAAGGGCATATGAGACACTGGTTCGAATCAATGCGCAGTCAGGCAAGGGTGGAATCGGTTTTATTATGGAAACGGAATTTGGCTACAAGCTGCCTAAGGGTATGGTTAAGGAATTTTCTAAAATTATTCAGAATATTGCTGAAACCAAAGGCGGAGAAATCCAGTCTGAAGTTATTATGGAGGAATTCAGAGAGCAGTATCTTGGCAAGAAATATCCATACCATTTCTTAAAGCTTCAGACCAACGAAACTCATGTTGAAGACGATACAATAATAACAAGCATAGAGCTTAAATTTGATTATAAAAACGAAGAGAAAAATCTTGTGGCATCAGGTAACGGTCCTTTGGATGCGGCAATGTCAGCCATGCGTAAGCAGGTTGGACGAAATTTCAAGATTTTGGACTTTACGGAACATGCGCTCGGTCTTGGCTCTACGGCTCAGGCAGCAGCTTACATCCACATGCTTGATGCTGATAATGGCGAAATTACATATGGTGTTGGTGTAAGCTCAAATATTACCAGAGCTTCAATTCGTGCCATGTTCTCAGCAATAAACAGACTTCTTGAGAGAAGGTAAGATGAAAAGATTTGTTAAGAATTATATAAAATACAGATATTTTCTTAGAGAATTGATAAAAAAGGATATCAAGCTTAAGTACAGAAACTCAGTACTTGGAGTTTTATGGACTTTGCTTGAACCGCTTTTAACAATGCTCGTACTTGTCTTGGTGTTTTCTTCATTGCTTGGAAGAAAAACGGAAAATTATGCTGTGTTTATTCTTTCAGGACGATTGATTTATTCCTTTTATTCAGGAGTAACAAAGCAGTCCTTAAAATCTATCAGATCTAATTCCGGTATGATTAAAAAGGTATATGTGCCTAAGTATATGTATCCTTTATCAAGCGCATTTTCAAATTATATAATGTTTGCTTTGTCTTTGCTTGTCTTGCTTTGTGTAGCACTGACTCAGAAAATATATCCGACAGTATATGCCTTCCAGGCATTATATCCTTTGGCAGTTTTATTTATAATAGGACTTGGCTCTGGTATGATTCTTTCAGTAATGAATGTATTTTTTAAGGATGTGGAGTACCTTTGGAACATTTTTTTGATGCTTTTGATGTATGCTTCGGCTATTTTTTACCAGGCAGAAAGCGTAATTAATGAAACAAACAAGTACATTTTTAAGCTTAACCCGTTATATTGCATAATTAATTCGTTTCGGCATGCAGTTTTCGGAACCGCAATGGAATCGTGGGATGTTATGTACTCGGGCATTTTCTCAATTTCAGTTTTGCTGATTGGATTTATTGTATTTATTAAGAATCAGGACAAATTTGCATTACACCTGTAGGAGTATATTTTGAGCGAATATTCAATTATGGCAGAGAAGATTTCAATGAAATACAGACTTCCTGCTCAAAAAGTGGATAATCTGAAGGAATATGTGATAAGACTTTTAAAGCGTAATCTTCAGTATAAAGAATTCCTTGCTTTAGATGAGGTTTCTTTTAATGCTTGTGCAGGAGACAGAATAGGAATTCTTGGACTTAATGGAGCAGGAAAAAGTACCTTATCAAAGATAGTGGCAGGAGTTTTGAAGCCAAGCTGTGGTAAGATTTACAGAAAAGGTAAAATTGCACCTTTAATTGAACTGGGTGCCGGGTTTGAGCAGCAGTATACAGGAAGAGAAAACATATTCCTTTATGGTTCAATGCTTGGTTATAAGAAAGAATATATAGCTTCGAAGCTTGATGAAATCATAGATTTTTCTGAACTTGGGGACTTTATTGATATACCTTTAAAGAATTATTCATCGGGAATGAAGGCCAGACTTGGTTTTTCAATAGCTACTGCATGCGAGCCTGATATACTGATACTTGATGAAGTTTTATCAGTTGGTGATGCAAAATTTAGAAAGAAAAGTGAGCAAAAAGTTAAATCGATGATGAAGGAAGACACTACAGTGCTTTTTGTTTCTCACAGCTTGTCCCAGGTCGAGGCCATATGCAACAAGGTGATGATTCTTGACCATGGAAAATGCATCTTTTTGGGGGATGTAAAGGAAGGAATTGCTAAGTACGAAGAGATTATTGCATGATTAAAAATAATAAAGCAGCTAATCGAATATACATAGTAGTCGATGCTCTGATTCTGGTTGGGGCATATGTTTTAGCATTCTTTTTACGATTTAAATGGCTTGGTTTCTGGAAATTTATGGCAATTTCCGAAGGTACAAAGTATCTTGGATTTGAACAGTATCTTACCTATCTTTATGCGATTGTGCCCGGATATATTCTGATTTACTATCTTACAGGTATTTACAAGGTAAGACACAACAAAAATTGGTTTTCTGAGGCCTGGAGTGTTTTGGTTGCCAATTTTTTCGGTATTTTGTTCATCTTTTCCTTGTTTTACTTTTTTAAGCAGATAGACTTATCAAGAAAATTTTTAGGTGTCTTTGTTGCTCTTAACTGCTTATTTGACTTCTTTTACAGATTTTTTACAAGGAAGTGCTTAATACGCTTAAGAAAAAAGGGAAAATACTTAAAAAATGTATTGATGGTTGGTTATTCGCGCACAGCTGAAGGCTATATTGACAGAATTAATCTCAATAAAGAGTGGGGATATAGGATATTCGGCATTTTAGATGATAAGATGGCTGTCGGAACAAAATATAAAGATGTCGCCATCATTGATAAAATATGTAAGCTTGAAGAAGTACTTAAAGGCAGTAATTTTGATGAAGTTATTATCACACTTGGCTTGTCTGAATATGAAAGATTAGGTGAGATTGTCGCTTTATGTGAAAAGTGCGGAGCTCATTCGAGATTTATTCCTGATTATCTGAATGTTATTCCGACAATACCGGATATTGAAGACTTAGAGGGGTTACCTGTTATTAACATAAGAAAGATTCCCTTGTCTGATATGGCAAATGCATTTGTAAAACGTTTATCTGATATTGTTTTTGGCTTCATCGCTTTGATGGTTGCTTTAATTCCGATGATAATAATCGCCATTGGTGTCAAGCTAAGCTCAGAGGGCCCCGTTTTGTATAAGCAGGAACGAATCGGATATAAAAATAAAGTGTTTAAAATGTATAAGTTCAGAACAATGGTGGTGCAGGATACAGAATCTGAGAAGGAAAAATGGACCACACCCAAGGATCCGAGAGTGACGAGTTTTGGCAGATTTTTAAGAAAAACAAGCCTTGACGAGCTTCCACAGCTTTTTAATGTTTTAATTGGAAATATGAGCTTAGTTGGTCCAAGACCTGAAAGGCCTCAGTATGTTGAAAAATTTATGGAGGAGATTCCCCGTTATATGGTTAAACATCAGGTCAGACCGGGAATGACAGGCTGGGCCCAGGTTAATGGCTTCAGAGGCGATACTTCAATAAGGAAGCGCATTGATTATGATATTTATTATATTGAAAACTGGACCTTCAGATTTGACATTAAGATTTTGATTCTGACTTTATTTAAAGGATTTATCAGTACGGAAGCGTATTGATTGGGAGTATAAAATTTAGTTTATTCGTGTTGAAGTAAGTGTAATTACCTAAATGGTATAACGAAAGGAATTTTATGAGTAATTTTGATGAATTTTGCTGTATTTGCAGAAGGCTTGAGAGTGATACTGTTAAGCTCATTCATGTTGGACCGAATATGTGCGTTTGTAACGACTGTATGGAGCGTTCAATGAATATGCTTCAAAACGATCCTCAGCTTGCTAATTTGTTTAGTGGTATGAATGGTTTTCAGATACCACCTGAGAATATGGAAGCTTCTCAGGGTAATCTTTTTGATATTGATGAGAATAAAGAAGAACCTGAAAAGAAGGAAGAAGGAGAACCTAAATTAGGCCCGAAGGATAAGAATATATTTGAGATTCCAAGATTTATTAATTTTTCTTTTGGTATGCCTACACCTCCTAATGCGCAAAAGGTTAAGAAAAAAACAGAAAAGAAGGAAAAAGAACCTTTTGATCCTAAAAAAGTTAAAGCGCCTCATGAGATTAAGGCTGAGCTTGATAAGTATGTTGTTGGTCAGGAAAGAGCAAAGAAGCTTATTTCAGTTGCAGTTTATAATCATTATAAGCGCACAATGGGAAGTGCCGTAAATGATGATGTTGAACTTGAAAAATCCAATATTCTTATGCTTGGACCAACAGGTTCAGGTAAAACCTTTATCGTAAAAACTCTTGCCAAGCTTCTTAATGTTCCCTTGGCAATTGCAGATGCTACATCACTTACTGAGGCCGGATATATCGGTGATGATGTTGAAAGCGTTCTTTCCAAGCTTTTATCAGAAGCCGGAAATGATGTTGAAAAGGCTGAAAATGGTATTGTATTTATTGATGAAATAGATAAGATTGCGAAGAAGGATGTTACCCGCTCAAGAGATGTTTCAGGTGAATCTGTACAGCAGGGACTTTTGAAGCTTTTGGAGGGAAGTATAGTTGAAGTGCCGGTTGGTGCAACAAGCAAGAATGCCATGACACCTATGACTTCAATTAATACCCAGAATATTCTTTTTATCTGTGGCGGCGCATTCCCTGATTTGGAAAAAATAGTCAGAAACAGATTGCAGAAGAAAAACAGTATGGGCTTTTTCTCTGAATTAAATGATGTTTATGAAGAAGATAATAATATTTTGATGAAGGCAACTGCTGATGATATCAGACAGTTTGGTATGATTCCTGAATTTATCGGACGTTTACCTATCATATGCCCTTTGGAATCAATGAACAAGGAGATGCTTGTAAGAGTATTAAAGGAACCTAAAAATGCAATTCTTAAGCAGTATAAGAAATTGTTTGAGATGGACGAGGTTGAACTTGTTTTTGATGATGAAGCTTTAGAGGCTATTGCTGAAAAGGCTTTAGAAAAGAATACCGGTGCAAGAGCCTTAAGAGCCTGCTTAGAGGAATATATGTTTGATATTATGTATGAAATTCCAAAAGATAAAAGCATTGGTAAGGTAACGATTACAAGAGAATATATAGAAGGAAAGGGGACTCCTGGCATAGAGCTTAGGATGAACTGATTATTGTTTGAAGAAAATACAAGGTTTATTCACAATTTTTTCATAAAATGAATTTAAGATAGATTCATACAAATCCGGAGGATGATTTTATGAACGAAGAAGAAAGAATATTAAATGAATATACTGAATCAGATGCAGATATGAAGGTAGCAGCTGAAGAAAATGCAGAAACTGTAGATACTGAAAAAACTGTAAACATTGTAGAAGCTGTAGATACTGTAGATACTGAAAATACTGTAGATATTGAAAATGCAGCCTCAGAAGTAACAGCCTCAGAGGTATTAGTTGCAGAAAACTCAGTTGAAGAAACACAGGTTTCAGAGATATTAACTGACGATATGGCTGAAAATGAAGTATGTGACATTCAGCTTGATAAGAATATAAGCGGTGATAATCAGGTTGAAAAAAATGTAGGTTATTATCCATGGCAGACAGAACCTCTGACACAGGAAAAGGTTGAGAGCAAACCTGCAAAGAAATCAGGCTTTTTTAAGAAGATACTTAAAACTGCAGTATTAGCAGCGACCTTTGGTATTGTTGCCTCGGCATTTTTTATCGGAGGAAACACACTTTATAATAAGTTATTTAATGACGAAAGCAATCAGCTGCCGGGTATTTATTCAACAAGTATCTCTAATGTAAATGGCAATGGTACTCCAAGCTATTACAAGTCATTGCAGACTGTTGATTTATCAGAAGTAGGTGACATGGAATATTCACCTGCAGTAGCAGTATGTGATCAGAATCTTCCTGCAACAGTTGTTATTACCTGCAAAAAGGTTACAAAGAAGTATGACTGGTTTGGCAGAGTCTTTGAAGAAGAAAGCACTGGTGGCGGAAGCGGTATTATCGTAAACATGAGTGACAGCGAGCTTTTGGTAGCAACCAATTATCATGTTGTTGACTCTGCTACAGAAATTATACTTACCATGTGTGATGGTTTTGAATGTGTCGCAACCTTAAAGGGTAAGGATTCATCAGCAGATTTGGCAATTGTATCTGTTCCACTTACTTCAATTGACGAGGAAACTGTTGATCAGATCAGAGTTGCCAAGATCGGTAATTCCAATGAAACCAAAATGGGTGAAATGGTAATTGCTATTGGTAATGCTCTTGGCTATGGCCCTACACTTACTGTAGGTTATGTAAGTGCAATTGACAGAAATGTTGTTATTGATGGTAATGAAATGACTCTCTTACAGACTGATGCTGCTATTAATCATGGCAACTCAGGTGGTGGCCTTTTCAACACAAGAGGCGAAGTAATTGGCATTACATCAGCAAAGTATACTGATACCTCAGTAGAGGGTGTATGTTTTGCAATTCCTATTTCAAGAGCAATTCCAATTCTCGAAGAATTGATGAATCGTGAAGTTGTTCCTGAGTCAGAAAGAGGCTATCTTGGTGTTCAGATTGCAACCGTTTCTGATGGTGAAATTGAAAATTATGGAATTCCAGCAGGTGTAAGACTTGCAAATGTATACAGAAAAGATTCAGAAATATACAAGGGTGATATCATCGTAAAGGTTGGAGAAATAGAAGTTAAAACAACTGATGAACTTCAGGATATTGTCGCTTCTCATCGCGCCGGTGATAATTTGACAATTACCATTAAGCGTCAGGAATATGGTGAATACAGAGAACATGTTATAACCTTACGTTTGTTTACCTATGAAGAAGCCTTCGCAAGTATGCAGGAAGATTTAAATGAGTAATTTTCGTTGAAGTAAATGGGAGTTAATAATGGGAAAAATTTATAAGTCGGTGACAGAACTGATTGGTCATACACCGCTTCTTGAACTTAGCAACATTGAAAAGGAATATGGTTTAAAGGCAAAGCTTCTTGCTAAGCTTGAATATTTTAATCCTGCAGGTTCAGCAAAGGACAGAGTTGGCTTTGCAATGATTGAAGATGCCAAGAAACGAGGTGTTTTGAAGGAGGGTACGGTAATTATTGAACCTACATCAGGAAATACCGGCATTGGTCTTGCATGTGTGGCAGCTTCACAGGGATATCGTGTTATTATAGTAATGCCTGATTCCATGTCTGTTGAGAGAATTAAAACAATGGAAGCTTATGGTGCAGAAGTTGTTTTAACTCCTGGCTCTTTAGGTATGAAGGGCGCAATTGAGAAAGCAAATGAGCTTGCAGATAGTTTTGAATCAAGCTTTATCCCCGGACAGTTTGAAAATCCTGCCAATGCATTGGCACATGAAACAACCACAGGCCCTGAGATTTTTGAGGACACAGACGGCGAAGTTGATATTTTTGTTGCAGGAATTGGTACAGGTGGAACGATAAGCGGTACAGGTCGTTACCTTAAATCCAAGAAGCCTGATGTAAAAATAGTGGGCTTTGAGCCATCAGCTTCTCCTTTTATTACTGAAGGTAAGTCAGGAGTCCACAAGCTCCAGGGAATCGGTGCAGGATTTATTCCAGAGGTACTTGATACTAAAGTATATGATGAGGTGCTTAAGGTTGATGCAGAAGATGCCTTTAATATAGGAAGACTTCTTGCAGCAAAAGAAGGAATATTAGTTGGTATTACTTCAGGTGCAGCAGCCTATGTTGGAATTGAGCTTGCAAAGAAGCCTGAAAATGAAGGAAAAACAATAGTTGTTTTACTTCCTGACAGTGGCAACAGATATTTGTCATCTGAGATGTTCGCATAAGAATTTAATATATACTCCTTGCAGAGAATTTTGATATTCAGCCTTTTTTTACAATGATAAGGAAAAAGGATATCAATTACTGCAGGGAGCTTTTTTGTGTGAAATAATAATAAGTATAGTTCTTTATGAATTAATAAATATCACACTTCATAAAAACAAAAGCGAGTTATAAATTTTCAGAAAAACGGAAAAAGCGTTTGACTTTTTAGTAAAAAGAAGATAATATTTTTTTAGAAATTATTATGATTGACTTGTTGTCGGCTTTTATATAAATATAGGACTCAAGGACTAGAAAAAGAGAGAAAAATGCAAGAATTAACCAATGAAAATGAGACAGATAAAGTAAAATTATTTGAAGAAGATGTTATTAAAGTGACAAAGGATCCTGAATGTGAATATCCGATAGTTACAAGAAGAATTAAAGCACCTTCACGAATGTGCCCGTTTTGCAAACAGAAAACCACAATAGGCTTGGATTTTTGCGAAGTATGCGGTGTAGATTTGCCCGAAGAATAACAGACAGGGCAAATAAGCTGGCAAAATGAATAAATAGGCAGAACAAATAAGCAGACAGAGCGAATAAATATCAGAACAAATAAGCAGCAGAGCAAATAAGCAGATAGAGCGCATAAATAGACAAAGCAAACAGATAGAATAATAAAGAAGGATGAAATTGAATATGTCCGAGAAAGCATGGTTAAAAAATGTAAGGAAGGTAACTCCTTATGTGCCAGGGGAGCAGCCCCAGGATTTAAAGAAGATAAAGCTTAATACAAACGAAAACCCATATCCCCCTTCAAAAGGAGTAATGGAAGCGTTAAAGGAATTTGATACTTCTGTTTTGAAGCTTTATCCTACAACGGATGCAAAAGAATTAAGAAAGACTTTGGCAGATTATCACAAGGTTGAAGAAAAGAATCTTTTTATAGGCGTTGGTTCAGATGATGTTCTGGCAACCTGCTTTATGACCTTCTTTTGCGGTGAGAAGCCGACATTGTTTGCAGATATCACATATTCCTTTTATGAGGTCTGGGCTAAATTTGCCGGTATAAATTATAAGCTGGTTCCCTTAAAAGAAAATTTTAGACAGGATGAGGAAGCATATTATGAAGAAAATGGCGGAATTGTGATAGCTAATCCTAATGCGCCGACTTCTATTGCTGAAAGTAAGGAACTGATTGAAAGAATAGTTAAAGCTAATCCTGAAAGCGTTGTAATAATTGATGAGGCATATGTGGATTTTGGCGGTGAAAGCGTGATTGGACTTACTGAAAAGTACGACAATCTGCTTGTGGTACGAACCTTCTCGAAGTCAAGATCTTTGGCAGGCTTAAGAATCGGTTATGCCGTAGGTAATGAGGATTTGATAAATGCGATGTTTGCTGTCAGAGACTCCATTAATTCTTATACTATTAATACGATTGCAGTAAAGGCAGCAGTAGCAAGTGTATTGGATGAAGAATATTTTCAGTCTACTCTTAAAAAGATTGTTGCAACAAGAGAAAGAGCTGCTTTGGAACTTGAAAAACTTGGTTTTGATGTACTTCCTTCAAGTGCTAATTTCCTTTATGTGACTCATAAAACAAGGAGTGCAGTTGATTTGCAGTTGAAGCTTAGAAATGAGCACATATTCGTAAGATATTTTAAGAAACCCGAAAGGATTTCTAACTATCTCAGAATTTCTGTTGGAACAGATGAAGAGATGGACAGACTTATTGAAGTTTTAAGTAAGGAAATACAGTAAATGCGGAAATTAACAGAAAATGAATTCTGTGAAATAGTAGAATATATTTATAGAAAAACAGGTATTGTTCTCAATGAAAAGAAAATTTTGATTGAGGGAAGGCTTGAGAATTATCTGGTTCAAAAAGGCTATAATACTTATCATGAGTTTTTTGACGAAGTTTTAAATGATTCAACAGGTGAAAAGGCGGCAGCTTTGGTTGACAGGCTGACAACCAATCATACTTATTTTCTTCGTGAAAAAAGCCATTTTGATTTTTTTAAGGAAACAATTCTGCCTGAGATAAAAAAGAAGCATGCGAAGGAAAAGGATTTGAGAATTTGGTCTGCCGCATGTTCAACAGGAGAAGAGCCTTATACAATCGCAATGTATATTTCTGATTTTTTCAGTCTTGAGCAGGATTGGGATACGACAATTCTTGCAACAGATATTTCAAGACGAGTGCTTGAGAGTGCTCAGAAGGGAATATATCTTACAGAGCAGGTAAATGTTTTGCCTGAAGTATGGCAAAGACGCTATACAAAGCCTTTAGATGAAATGCATAATCAGATTTCTCATTTTTTAAGAAAACAGGTTGAATTCAGACTTTTTAATCTGATGAATCCGTTTCCTTTTAAGAAGAAATTTCAGTGTATTTTTCTGAGAAATGTAATGATTTATTTTGATGCAGAAACCAAGCAGAGACTGATAGATAAAATATATGACGCGCTTGAACCGGGGGGATATCTGATTATCGGTCAGACGGAAAGTCTTGACAGGACTAAAACAAAATTTAAGTATGTTATGCCGTCAGTTTTCAAGAAGTAACAAATAATTGAGGCAATCAAAAAGTAACAAATAATCGAGGCAGTTATGAGAAAAATCAGAGTTCTGGTTATAGATGACTCAGTTTTCTTCAGAAAACTTCTTGTGGAAGCCATCAACAAAAATCCCGTCTTTGAGGTAGTCTGCGAAGCAGGCGATCCTTTTGAAGCACGCGACAAGATAATTGAATACAGACCGGATATCATGACACTCGATATCGAAATGCCAAGGATGAATGGAATTGAATTTCTGAAAAGACTTATTCCGCAATATCCGATACCGGCAATTGTTGTCAGCAGTCTTAATGTAAATGTCTTTGATGCACTTGATGCCGGTGCTGTTGACTTTGTAAATAAACCGACAGGAATGAGTGTAGAGGCAATAAATCACTTTGTTGATACTGAGCTTGCTATGAAGTTAAAGATTGCTTCGACAGCAAAGATAGGAAGTAAAAAGTTCGTTAGACCTGATTCGATTCTGCAGGTAAATAAAAACACGACAGATTCTCATTTTAAGGTTATTGCAATAGGTGCTTCCACAGGTGGTACAGAGGCTATATCAGCACTTCTGTCGGGATTTTCATCTGATGTACCCGGTATAGTAATGACTCAGCATATGCCATTTGGCTTTACACAAATGTTTGCATCAAGATTAAATGAAGAGGGTGCATTGAGAGTCAGGGAAGCAAAAAATGGTGATAAGATAGAAAGAGGTCTTGCACTGCTTGCACCGGGAGACATGCATATGCGTGTTGTGAAGGTCGGAAATGAACTTCAGGTTGAATGTAAGCCGGGTGAGAAGGTAAGCGGACATTGTCCTTCAGTTGATGTTTTGTTTGAATCTGTTGCCAATGCAGTTGGAAAAGATGCTATAGGTATAATACTTACCGGTATGGGAGCAGATGGTGCAAACGGTTTATTGAAGATGAAAACATCAGGTGCAGAAACGATTGGACAGGATGAGGCAAGCTGTGTGGTTTACGGAATGCCAAAGGTTGCTTATGAATTGGGGGCTGTTAAATACAAGCTTCCGCTTGATGCCATGTCGCAGAAGGTATATTCGCTGTTATAGAAAATTTTTTTAGCCGTAAGGCTGTTGTGATATAGTTTTTGGAGGTAATTATGAAAATACTTATTGCAGAAGATGACTTCGCAAGCAGAAAATTTATGCTTCGTTTCTTGCCTAAGTTTGGTGAGTGCGATGTAACTGTTGATGGTATGGAAGCAGTAGATGCTTTTATGATGGCTTTGGAAGCCAATGAAGGTTATGATCTTGTATGTCTTGACATTATGATGCCTGAACTTGACGGCTATCAGGTTCTTAAGGCAATAAGAGATATCGAGGTTGAAAGAGGAATACCTGAAGAAAAGCGCGCAAAGGTTATTATGACCACAGCTTTGAATGAAGGAAGAAACGTAACTAAGGCTTTTGAACTCGGATGTGTCGCATATGCCGGAAAGCCTATTGATCAGGAAAAATTTGAAAGTGTATTGAAAAAGCTTGGTTTAGTTTCTTAATTTTTTGAAATTTAATTTCAAAAGGGGATGTTATGGCAGAAAATTATATTTCAGACAGTATGCTTGATATGTTTCTTTATGAAACAGGTCAGATGATTGAATCCCTTGAAAATATTGCCTTGGAGAAGCAGAATGACGATGGCTTTGATGAAGCAAGTGTGAATGAGATTTTCAGAATCATGCATACTATAAAGGGATCATCAGGTGTAATGATGTATCAGAACATTACGATGATTTCTCACAAGCTCGAAGATGTTTTCTATTATCTGCGCGAATCAAAACCGACCAATGTTCCACATAGCGAGTTAATCGGATACATGATGGATGTTGCTTCCTTTATTACTGAAGAGTGCGACAAAATAAAGGACGGTAGAGAACCTGATGGCGATTGTACTGAACTTCATGGCAAGATAGATGAATTCTTAAGCATGATTAAGAATGACATCAAAAAGTCAGGTTCAGAACTGCCCGCAGAGAATAAATATGTAGAGCCGACACAATTTTATATTGCTCCGGCAACTAATGTTTCAAGTCATCATTTTCATATTGTTGTTCATTATGAAAGCGGTACGGAAATGGCAAATATCAGAGCTTATACTATGGCCTTTAATTTAAAGGACATAGCTGAGGATATGTATTATTTACCGGAGGATATCGTTTCCAATCCTGATACTGCAAAGGACATTCTTGATGATGGCTTTAAGGTTGCAATTCAGACAATGTCATCTGAAAAAGAAGTTCTTGAGATTATTAATCGCTGTGTAGGAATTGAAAAAATCGATATTAAGGAAGTTGATGAGAGTGATTTTGCCAATTTAGCAGGTGTAAAGGAAGAAAAGACTACCTTACAATATGGCGGACTGGTGATTGACCTTGATGGCCCGATACCTGATAGCAATAACGAAACAGCTAAAGCACCTGAGAAGGAAGCATTAACCGTTCAGAAAACTCAGCCTGTTAATCCTTTAGGTGATGAAAAGCTTGAAGGTAAGGCAACGGATAAGCTTGCAGAACTTGCTGACAAGGGTAAGGAAAAGAAAGCTGCAGAAAAGCCGAAGGGTGAAAAACGAGAGGTTCAAAGATACATTTCTGTTAATGTAAATAAGATGGATGAACTTATGGACATGATTGGGGAACTGGTTATTTCTCAGGCCTTTGTTCTTCAGAATCCCGATCTTAAGATTCCCGGGCTTGATTTGACTAACTTCAATAAAGCAGCAGGTCAGATGTCAAAAATCACATCAGATTTGCAGGAAATTATCATGTCAATGCGTATGATGCCGCTTGCCAATACTTTCCAGAAGATGAACAAGATAGTCTTTGATGTATCAAGAAAGCTTGGTAAGGATATTGATTTAAAGATTATCGGCGAAGAAACCGAAATGGATAAGAATATCATTGAACATATATCCGATCCTTTAATGCATCTTATCAGGAATGCAGTTGACCATGGTATAGAAAGCAAAGCAGACAGATTAAGAGCAGGAAAACCTGAGAAGGGACTAATCAGACTTGAAGCTAAGAATGAAGGCGGAAAAGTATGGATAATCGTTAAAGATGATGGCGCAGGCATGGTTAAGGAAAAACTCATTGCGAAGGCTAAAAAGCAGGGACTTTTAAATAATCGCAATGAAAAGGATATGACAGACAAGGAAATCTTTAATCTTGTTACTTTACCGGGATTTTCCACTAATGAAACGGTTACTGAATATTCAGGTCGTGGAGTTGGAATGGATGTTGTAGTTCAGAACTTGACTTCAGTTGGCGGAAGCTTGGATATCGAAAGTGAAGAAGGCAAAGGAACTACCTTCACGATGAAGATACCTTTAACTTTGGCAATTGTTGATGGTATTGTGGTTTCGGTTGGTGAAAGCAAATTTGTTGCTGCAACAGGAAATATTCAGGAATTTATCTGCGTTACAAATGACATGGTTATTAAAGAACCTGACGGCGGACAGGGAATAATGATTCGTGGAGAGTGTTATCCTTTGATTCGTTTGAAGGAATATTTTAAGTTAAAAGACGGTATCGATGATATTGAAAAGGGAGTACTGATGATTGTTGAGCATGAGGGACGAAAGGCCGGATTGTTCATTGACAAGATTTATGGTGAGCAGGAGATAGTAGTTAAACCTCTTCCTCCGTATATTAATAAAGTTAAGGGTGTATCAAGCTGTACACAACTTGGCGATGGCAGTATTTCACTTATTATCGATATAGCGGGAATTATGAAAGGAGCTTAAATGGACGACGATTTTTTGTTAGAAGAAGATACCCAAAAAGGTAAATTTATGACGTTCATATGCGGTGAAGAATATTACGGAATTGAAATCCGTTATGTTCAGGAAATTATCTGCATGCAGAAGATAACCGAAGTTCCTGAAACACCGCCTTATGTAAAGGGATTGATTAATTTAAGAGGTAAAATTCATCCGGTTATTGATGTGAGAATAAGATTTCACAAGGAACCGCGTGAATACAACGATAGAACCTGCATTATTGTCACGGAAGTGGATAAGATTGTTGTCGGATTGATAGTTGATACAATTGCAGGTGTTGTTGATATTAAGGAAGAGGATATTTGTCCGTCTGTAAGTATCGGAAAAGATAGCACAAGCTTCATTTATGGTATTGGTAAAATCGGAGAAGAAGTCAAGCTCTTGATTGATCCTAAGAAACTTTTAAGTGAAGATGTTGCTGAGCAGTTAGGAAATATTGCTCAATAAAAGGTGGGAAAATAAATTCAGTTAAAGGTTGTATGGAGGCGTTACAATGAACTGGTTAGCTAAAAAAATACGTAATATAAAACATCCGATGAGGGTAAAGCTCGCAATCATATTCAGTACCTTGGTGGTTACTCTTATGATTATTACAGCTTTTGTTTTTTCAATTATACTTGGAACAAACAAGAGAACTGAAGCTATTCATAATGATACCCTTCAGTCTTCAGAGGCTGTATATTTGAATGCAATGGACAATGCCAATGCTATATACAAAGCGGTCAACTCTAAGACTGAGGAGGTATATGATAAATATACCGAGGCAATTGAAACCATTGCACATGCAGAAGTTAGTTTTGAGCAGGTGACTGTAGCAATCGGTTTGATGCAGATAGCTGCTTTGAATTATGAGGTAGCAGGACAGAAGGTTACAGCCCAGGCTTTGAAAGAATATAATGATGAATTGCTTGCAAGAGAAGCAGATGTTATTAGTGATTTGGAAAAGTATGAGAGTATTATGGGCTCATATAATGCTGATTTGGATATTGCAGCAGATATAAAGAACCGTCTTTCTGTTTTGAAAACAAACCAGGTTAAGTTCAATGATATGGCAAACAGATTCTATGCTTCTTTGGCAAAAGGTGAAGGTTTTGCTGTAGCAATTCAGATTCTTGGCGATGTAACAGATATCAGAGTAAATAAACTTGAAAATAACTACGAAAAACTCGTTGAAGCTACAATTGCAGCAGGTAATGCTGAAAATAAGGTAGTAAGAGCTGCAAACGATGCTAAGAATGAAGAAGATTGGAATTCAACTTCTGAAGTAAGCAAGGCAAAGAAGGCAGAAGCTACTCAGCGTTTTACTGATGAAATTATCAATGCTAATCATAAGACAAATATTGTTGTGTGCATTTTGATTGTATTCATTCTTGCACTGATAGCGGATGCTTCATTGATTAACAGACTTATAACAGTTCCTCTTAAGTCTCTTTCAAATGTTGTAAGTAAGGTTGCAAAGGGCGAAGTTGACGTAGAAGTAAAGAGAAATTCCCGTGACGAGTTTGGTGATTTGGAAGAACTTGTTGCAGATATGGTTGAGACAATTAAGTACCAGGCCAAAGTTGCAGAAGTTATGGCAACAGGTAACCTTCAGCAGGAGGTAATTACCAGAGGCGACGGTGATGTTCTTGGTAATGCACTTGCAAAGGTTGTTGAAGATAATAATACAGTACTTACAGCAATCAAGGAAGCTACAGATCAGGTTGCAGTTGGTTCAGACCAGGTTGCCAGCGCTTCACAGTCACTTGCTCAGGGCTCAACAGAACAGGCAAGTGCTATTGAGCAGATTACTTCAGCAATTGAAGATATTACAATTAAGACCAAGAAAAATGCTGCTGATGCAGGCGATGCTAATAAGGCAGTAGTTGAAGCTAAGGAGAATGCAGCGACCGGAAATGACAGAATGCTTAAGATGAGAGAAGCTATGACTGAAATCAATGCTTCTTCAGAGAGCATTTCAAAGATTATTAAGGTAATTGATAATATCGCATTCCAGACTAATATTCTTGCACTCAATGCTTCAGTTGAAGCTGCAAGGGCAGGTGCACATGGTAAGGGCTTCGCTGTTGTTGCAGAAGAAGTCAGAAATCTTGCCGGCAAATCCGCACAGGCAGCAAGCGAAACTGCTGTATTGATTGAAGATTCAATCGCAAAGGTACAAAGAGGCAGCAAACTTGCTGAAGAAACAAGCGAGTCACTTTATAAGATTGTTTCACAGATTGATAATATTGTCAGCTTAATTGAAGCAATTAATGTTTCTTCCAATGACCAGGCAACAGCAATTATTCAGATTGATCAGGCTATTACACAGGTATCACAGGTAGTTCAGACAAACTCTGCTACAAGCGAACAGTGTGCAGCCGCTGCCGAAGAATTGTCAGCACAGTCAGTTAAACTTAAGGAAATGATATCAGTATTCAAACTTAAGAGCACAAAGCCTGAAGAAGAATATGATGAAGAACCGGTACAGCTTCTTAAGAGTGAACCTAAGAGAATTGCAACTTCAAATGAAACTATTATTTCACTTGAAGATGGTTCAGGAAAGTATTAAAATGATTTCTGCCCAATAATTAATTAAGGAAGTTATCATTTTGAATAAACGTAATTATCAAAAAGAAATGGATATATTAATAGAAAAGTTGGGGGCAAATGCCCCCACTCTTCTTTTACATGCCTGTTGTGCGCCATGTTCAAGCTATGTACTTTCCTATCTTTCGGAGTACTTTAATATTATTCTGTGCTACTACAATCCAAACATATTCCCTGAGGAAGAATTTTATAAAAGGGAAGAGGAACTTAAAAGATTTGTTTCTGAGTGCAATTTTAAGCATGAAGTCAGAATTGAGAAAGTAAAGTATGATCCTGACAGATATTTTGAGCTTGTAAAAGGCTTGGAAAACGAAAAAGAAGGCGGAAAAAGATGCGAGGTATGTTTCAGGATGCGACTTTTGGAAGCAGCGAAATTTGCTGATGAATTTAATGCTGACTATTTCGCCACTACTCTTACAATATCGCCATTAAAGAATGCAGAGCTTATTAATAATATTGGCGAAGAAATTGAAAAAGAAACGAATTGTAAGGCAAAGTACTTAGCAAGTGATTTCAAGAAAAAAGAAGGCTATAAAAAGTCCATTGAATATTCAAAAGAACATAATTTATACCGCCAGGATTATTGCGGCTGTATTTTTTCACAAAGATAATTGAAAGGTCAGAGCATTGGTTCTGGCCTTTTTTCTGGCCTTTTTAATGGCTATATCCTGACCTTGGAATTTTTTATGGAAATTTATTGGTAAATATAGTATAATTAATTTTTCTAAAGAAAGCGACAAGAGGTGCTTATACTGATCAGGACTTTTGTCAGCAACGCTGACACCTCATGCTATAAGGCATCAGGACTTTTGTCAGCAACGCTTACACCTCATGCCAAAAGGCATCAGGACTCCGTCATCAAAGCTGACACCTCATGCCATAAGGCATCAGGACTTTTGTCAGCAAAGCTGACACCTCATGC
>JAKSSA010000036.1 GCA_024403335.1 Lachnospiraceae bacterium | reverse complement strand
CTCGATTGGCTTAGCAAGATCCAAACTGAAAATTCCCATGATTGATTTTGCATCGATAACGTATCTTCCTGATACTAAATCAAAGTCAGAATCAAATCTTGAGATGTCATTTACGAAGGATTTTACCTTGTCAATTGTGTTAAGGGAAATCTGAATTTTCTTCATAGCTAATGCCTCCTTGAATGTTTCACTATTATTTTACGATATTTTATTTATATAGTCAAGAAGTAATACTAATGAAAATATGCCTCTTTTTTTTATATTTTTTGTGCATTATTTGTCATTTTTTTCGATTTTTACGGTTTTTTTGCTTTTTTGATTTATTTTTATCATTTGCTTTAATATAATGTATTCGAACTTAATTTTTAATATGTATATATGGATGGGTTAAATGGATAGCAATAAGAAAATAAAAGTACATTTTATAACTTTGGGATGCAAAGTTAATACTTATGAAACAGAAGGAATGAGAGAGCTAATTGAAAAAGCTTCAATGATTAGTACTGACAAATTGGAGGAAGCTGATATTTGTGTTGTCAATACCTGCTCTGTAACCAATATAGCTGACAGAAAATCAAGACAGATGATTCACAAGGCAAAAAAAGATAACCCATGTTTAAAGGTTATAGCTACAGGCTGCTATGTTCAGACAAGCAATGAAGAAGAATTGCTTGCTAATGGAATAGATTATATATTAAACAATTCTGAGAAGCATAAGGTCGTAGAGGCTATCAGGATGCTTGGCGAGGAAAATGGAAACAAGACAGATATTTTTGAAGAAAAGGAATATGAAGAAATCGCCTTTACATCAGCATGTGAGAACACAAGAGCTTTTATTAAAATACAGGATGGTTGTAACAGATTTTGCTCATATTGCATAATACCTTTTGCAAGGGGAAGGGTCAGATCAAGAAGCTTTGAAAATATTGTAAATGAAGTTAATTTACTTGCTAAAAATGGTATCAAAGAGGTGGTACTCACAGGTATTTTACTTTCTGCTTATGAAATAAGCGGCTTATCAAATGATATGTCTCTTTTGAAGGTAGTTAAAGCAATTTCTTTAATTGATGGAATAGAACGTATCAGATTTGGTTCTTTGGAACCTAATATAATATCAGAGTCTTTCATTAAGGAACTATCAGGTATTAAGGAATTTTGTCCTCAGTTCCACTTATCCTTACAAAGCGGCAGCAATACAGTTTTGGAAAGAATGAACAGAAGATATAGTGCAGAAGATTATTTAAAAGGGGTAGAGATTATTAGGTCTTTTTACGAAAGACCTGCTATCACAACTGATATTATTGTAGGATTTCCAGGAGAAACAGAGGAAGAATTTAAAGAAACTTTGGAATTTGTAGAAAAAACAGGCTTCGAAAAAGTACATGTTTTTCCATTTTCAAGGAGACGTTTTACTAAAGCTGATAAAATGCCGAATCAGGTTAATTCAGAAATCAAAGCATCACGCGTAAAGGCTTTGATGGAGCTTGAAGACAGGGTTGGTAAAATATACAAAAAATCATTTATAAACGATACCGTTGAGGTCTTATTGGAAGAAAAAATACAGATGGAAGATCGCATATTCTATGTTGGTCATACAGAAAGATTTGTTAAAGTATTTGTTGATTTTTCTGATAATATGTGTGAAAATAAATTAGTTAAGGCAACAGTCATTGACATTTTTAATGATGGAGTTTTAGCAAAGGTAATTTAGGTTTTTATGTGTTGAAAGTTGGGGTGCTATGATGGATACAGGCAACACAATTAAATTTCAGAGTGTAAAAGAAGAAGAGGATAATGTTAGTCAGATTCTGCATTTTGTTTATGAAGCACTGAAGGAAAAAGGACATGATCCTGTAAACCAGATTGTTGGATATATTATGTCAGGTGATCCGACATTTATTACTTCTTATAAAAATGCGAGAAATCTGATTACAAAGGTTAATCGTGATGAACTGGTTGAGGAACTTCTTGTTCAGTTCATTAATAATAAAAAATAGAAGAATAATATTATGAGAGCAATGGGATTGGATTATGGCAATGCCACAGTTGGAATTGCCTTAAGTGACGAGATGTTTCTTACAGCACAGCCACTTGAAACAATATTCAGAAAGAAGTCTAATCAGCTCAGACATACCTATCAGCGTATTGAAGAATTGATTAAAGAATATGACGTAACAGAGCTTGTAGTTGGCTTGCCTAAGAACATGAATGATACTATTGGTCCTCAGGCAATGCTTTGTATAGATTTTGCAAATGATCTTGAAAGAAGAACAGGAATAAAACCTGTAATGTGGGATGAAAGACTGACTTCCTTTGAGGCTGAAAATATATTAAATGAAGCAGGGCTTGATTACAGAAAAAAGGCTAAGGTTGTTGACAAGGTGGCAGCTGCGATTATATTAAAGGGATATCTTGAGGAAAGAGCTGCGAAGAAAATAAATTAGCTGACAGAGTATAAATTTCAGATATTGGAGAAATAAAGTCTAAATTACAGACATTAGAGAAAAAATATAGATTACAGACATTAGAGAAATAAAATATAAATTACAGACATTGGAGAATGAAATGGAAGATAATAAAGTATATAAAAATAATAATAAACTTACTTTTACAACAGAGGATGGCGACAGCGTAGAATTTGAGGTGCTTGAAGAGACAATTCTTGGTGGCGTTCACTATCTTCTTGTTATGGATGATGTAGAAGGTGAGGAAGGGGAAGCATTAATCCTTCGTGATCTTTCTGATGAACAAAATCCTGAAGCAAGCTATGAAATTGTTGATGATGAAAAGCAGTTAAATGATCTTGCAAAGATTTTTAATGAACTTTTAGATGATTTTGATTTGGAATAGGAGATATTTTGGCGAATGAGTTTTTTGCCGGCATGCCGGTAATTAAAGAAGAAAAAGAAAGTGTAAAGATTATTCCTTTAGGTGGTGTTGGCCAGATTGGCATGAACATCACCGCTTTTGAGTATAAAGATTCTATTATTGTAGTTGACTGTGGATTGGCATTTCCTGATGATGAAATGCTTGGAATCGATTTGGTAATACCCGATGTTACTTTCCTTAAAGATAACATTGAGAAGGTAAAAGGCTTTTTTATTACCCATGCACATGAAGACCATATTGGTTCAATACCTTATGTTTTTCGTGAAATAAATGTTCCTATTTATTCAACAAAGCTTACCTGTGCAATAATTGAAAATAAACTTAAAGAACATGATTTGCAATATGCTGTTGAACTTAATGTTATTGAGTTTGGCCAGACTGTTTCTGTGGATGAGTTTGAAGTTGAATTTGTTAAGATGAACCATAGTATATCAGATGCAGCCTGCTTTGCTATTCATACTTCTATAGGAACAATTATTCATACAGGAGATTTTAAGGTAGATTATACTCCTGTGTTTGGTGATGTTGCAGATTTACAGCGCTTAGGAGAACTTGGAAAGAAGGGTGTGTTGGCATTGCTTGCTGATTCAACCAATGCTGAAAGACCCGGCTTTGCAATGTCTGAAAGGACAGTAGGCAGAACCTTTGAGAATATTTTTATAGAAAATGTTAACAAAAGACTGATTATTGCTACTTTTGCATCAAATGTTGATCGTGTTCAGCAGATTATTGATAAAGCAGCTAAATTTGGCAGAAAAGTAGTAATTGAAGGTCGCAGTATGATTACAATTATGAATACTGCAACAGAGCTTGGTTATATAAGCGTTCCTGAGAATATTATCATAGACATCGATCAGATGAAAAACTATCCGCCAGAAAAGCTTGTTTTGATTACTACAGGAAGTCAGGGCGAGTCAATGGCTGCTTTGTCAAGAATGGCAGGAGATACACATAAAAAGGTTAAAATAGATGAAAATGATACAGTAGTATTCAGTTCATCACCAATTCCCGGTAATGAGAAGAATGTATTTAAGATTATTAATGAGCTTTCATTAAAGAAGGCAAAGGTAATATTCCAGGATACTCATGTAAGCGGTCATGCCTGTCAGGACGAAATTAAGCTTATTTATGCACTGACTAAACCTAAATATGCTATCCCTGTTCATGGAGAGTATAAGCATTTGATTAAGCATGCTGAAATAGCTTCGGATATGGGTATATCAAAGGAAAATATATTTGTTTTAAAGCCGGGTAATGTGCTTCAGATTTCTAAAAACAATGCAGGTTTTATAGGCTCTGTAAGTGCTCAGGGCATTTTGGTAGATGGACTTGGCATTGGCGATGTAGGAAACTGTGTATTGAGAGAACGCCAGCAGCTTTCAGAAAATGGTCTTGTGATCTCCGTATCTTATGTAGACAGAGAAGAACACAGACCGGTAATGAATTCTCAGATTATTACAAAAGGTTTTGTATATGAGCCCGATGAAAAGGATTTACTTGAGGAATTATCAGGTTTTGTTGATATGACAATCGAAGATGAGGTGAATGGTTCAAGCGATGATATAAACCATTTACAGGCAGTTGTAAAGAAGGAACTCTTAACATATATCAGAAAAAAGATGAAGAGAAGTCCTGTTGTTATTTCTATTATTCAGGAGGGATAAAGAGCTTTGCGGAACAAAAAAGAACAGCAGCTTATCATAGGGGTTGCTACTTCAATACCCAAGCTTTTGCTTAATATTCTTTTGTATGCACTTGTTTTTGCAATGATTGTAAAGACGGTTCAGTTTACATACTCTTTTTGTTATGAAATTTTTGGGGATGTAAGAGCCGAAGAGACACCAGGAAGAACAGCAACGGTTCAGATTAAGACCGGTGAAACAACAATGAGTATTGCAACAAAATTAAGTGATTATGGATTTGTAAAAAGCAAGTATGCTTTTTATCTTAAAATAAAAGTTATGGGATATAATATCATGCCTGGTACTTATGTAATTAATACCTCGATGAATTATAATGAATTGCTGGATATTATCACAGATATTGATAATTCGATTGCACCGGAGGTTGCATTGCATCCAACAAATACACCGACTCCAACATTAACTCCTACAAATACTCCAATACCGACCATGCCAATAACAAGACCTGTTATGGCACCGAGTCTGACTATTATGCCAAATGATTAATTATACTGAAGAACGAATTCTGTCATTTTTTGAATCACTTTCTCCTGAAATGCCTAAGGAATTGTATGAATTTGAACAGAATGAAATAAAAAATCATATTCCAATTATACGTAAAGAAGCCCAAAGCTTCTTGCGTTTTTTGTTTGCGGTAAAAACACCGAAGCGAATCCTTGAATTAGGAACTGCTACGGGTTTTTCTGCGGTATTTATGAAAAGTCTTTTGCCATCTGAAACATACTTTAGAACTGTTGAAAGAAACGAAGAAAGAAGAAATCAGGCTCTTTATAACATTAAACGATTTGAAATTGAGAATATCGATTCTGTTTTAGGTGATTGCTTTGAGGAAATAGAAAGTCTAAAAAACAAAAATGAGAAATTTGACTTTATTTTTCTTGATGCAGCTAAAGCACAGTATATTAATCTTTTGCCAGGTATTCTTGAAATACTTGAAGATAACGGTGTATTGCTTACGGATAACATTCTTCAGGAAGGAAGTTTACTTGATTCTAAATTTATTATTGAAAGAAGAGACAGAACCATTCATATAAGAATGAGAGAATATCTTCAGGCAATAACACATAATGATTTGCTTGATACCACTTTGTTTCCATTAGCAGATGGCATAGCTTTGAGTATTAAAAAGAAAAAACAATGTTAATTTGAAATTATATTTAGTATATTACTGATTTTTGCAAAAAGAAGATACGATGAAGGTAAGAAAATGAGCGTTAAAAGATATACAAGAGAAGAACTTGGATTACAAAAGGTTTCATTACCTTTTGTAAAAAGACCTGAATTGTTAATGCCTGCAGGTAATGTTGAAACCTTTAATACAGGACTTAAATATGGTGCAGATGCAATATACATTGGAGGAGAGATGTATAGTCTTCGTGCCAAGGCCACAAATTTCTCTAAAGAAGAGATGAAAGAGTGTATTAAGAAGGCTAAGAGTCTTGGAAAAAAAGTATATGTTACTGCTAATATTACAGCGCATAACAATGATTTGCAGGGAATTAGGGATTATTTTACAGAGCTTCATAATTTTAATGATGACGAGAAGCCGAATGCATTAATAATTTCAGATCCCGGTGTATTTATGCTGGCAAAAGAATTATGTCCTGAAATAGAAAGACATATAAGCACTCAGGCTAATAATGTTAATTATTCTACCTGCAAGTTCTGGTATGATTTAGGTGCTACAAGAGTTGTAACAGGACGTGAATTGTCTCTTGAAGAGATAGCTGAAATAAAAAGAAATATTCCAAATGATTTAGAGGTTGAATGTTTTATACATGGAGCCATGTGTATCTCATATTCCGGAAGATGTCTTTTGAGCAATTATTTTACCGGAAGAGATGCTAATTTAGGAGCATGTACTCATCCCTGCAGATGGAAATATTATGTTTCTGAAAAGTCATCAGATGGCCCGTCAGAAAACGATTTTCTTTATATTGAAGAAGAAAAGAGAAAAGGTGAATTTCTTCCTGTCTATGAAAATGACAGAGGCACATACATTTTTAATTCAAAGGACCTTTGTATGATAAAGTATGTGGATAAGATGATAGAAGCTGGAATCGACAGCTTCAAGATTGAAGGAAGAATGAAGACTGCCTTGTATGTTGCTACGGTTGCCAGAGCTTACAGAATGGCAATTGATGATTTCTTTGAAAATCCTTTGCTTTATGAGGCGAATATTCCTTTTTATGAGGCAGAATTGTTTAAGTGTACTTACAGACAATATACTACAGGTTTTTATTTTGGAAAGCCAAATGAGGAAGCCCAGATTTACGATAACAATGTTTATGAGAGAAATGCTGTATATTATGGTTTCCCTTATGCAATTGAGAATAATCGTGCATTGATGGAACAGAAGAATAAGTTTTATGTAGGAGAAGAAGTGGAGATACTTAAAGCAGATGGATCTTCAGTTTATTCTGTTGTGGAATCAATACAGAATGAAGAAGGAGAGGAGATGGATTCCTGTCCTCATGCAAAACAGAAAATAAGTGTCAGATTTTCAAAGAAGCCTGATGTGGGTGATATTATAAGATCCCTGACTACAGACTAATAACTAATACAGACTAATACAGACTAATATAGAATAGTAAAAATAGTATAGAATAGTATAGTGTAGCATAGAATGGTATAGTACAGAATAGTATGGAGCCTGGAAAATGCTTTATTAGAATAAATATTTAAATTAAGCTTGTTTAAGGTTAAGAAAAAAGCAATTACGCTGTTATAACGTGATTGCTTTTTTATTTATTATTATTTAATTTTAATCAGCACTGAAACTGGCTATTATTAGTTATCATCTTCCATTAGACTTGAAATAATTTCATTTGTCAAACCATCAGCAGTAATACTTTCGGAAAGATCATTTGACTTTTTCAAATTAACTGAGGAAGAGGATTCGCTATTATTTTTATTTTTTCTTCTATCTTTCATTACCTGTAAGATAGCTTCTTTTAATTCATCAGAATTAAGCTGCTTGTTTGCCTTCTTATCTGTTTTATCTTCATCGTCAGATAAAGCTTTTGAAATATGATAAGCATGTCCTGTTTCAGGATCAATATGGTCAAGTGTTGAATAAAAGTCTGTATTGGAAGACATGCCTTTATTGACAAGTTTGATTTCAATAACACTCTTTGTAATGTAGTAAATCAAAGCAAATACAGGAACACCAAGAAGCATACCTATAAATCCGAAAAGACCACCGAATAACAAAATTGATACTACAACCCAGAATGCTGATAACTGGGTAGAAGCACCAAGAATTGCAGGTCCAATTACATTTCCGTCAAGCTGCTGTAAAGCAAAGATGAAAAGACAGAACCATAAGCAGGTAATTGGGCTGTATAAAAGGATAAGTACAGCACTCGGTATTGCACCGATGAAAGGACCAAAGAACGGAATAATGTTTGTTATACCTATTATAACGCTGATAAGCAATGCAAATGGCATATTGAAAATTGACATGCCGATGAAACAGATAATACCTATAATGATTGAATCGAAAATCTTTCCGGATATGAAACCACCAAAGATTTTATTTGATTCTCTGGCTATTACGACAATCATGTTTGCAGTTTCTGTACGCTTACAGGACATATAAACAATTTTTTTAATCTGTCCGATGAATTTTTCTTTACTTGAAAGAACATATACAGCAACAGCTAAACCTACTAAAAAGTCAACCACAGCATTTACTAATCCCTTACCAAAAGAAGTAAGACCGCTTGCAAGTGAAAGTAATGAATTGGTCTCAAGCAGGAAATTGCTAATCCAAAGTGTAAGGTTATTGCTTAATGAAGCAAGCGATGAAGTAAGGAATGAGTGAATGGACTCATTAGCTGAAAAATAAGTATCGATAAAGGTTTCAACAGAAGTAGTAAGATGGTCGTAAGAGTCCATCAGATTACTTAACAAATCGGTTACAGTTGAAATTAGATTAGGGATAACTATAAAACCAAACATAGTGATACATGCAAGGAACATGATTACACCTGAAGCAATTGAGGCACCTTTTGCAGATTTTGCTATTTTTTCTTCAGCAGTAAGCTTTTCTTTCTTCTTAACTTCTTTAGGTTCTTTATCTTTTTTAAGAGATACCATCAGCTTTTTGATTGTTGTAACAATTTTGTTAAGAAAAGCTATTTTTTCAAAGAAATTCTTTATGGCATTTGATATTTTCTTAAAGAAACCGGCTATTTTTTTATTTATTTTATCACAGAAAGAACGAATGCTTTTATGACATTTGCTTTTGCTATATTTTTCAAATGCCTTAAGGTAAAGACTATTGAAGGCTATTACGGTAGGATTCATCAAATATGCAAAGGCAATACCTAAAATTACAGAACTTAAGGTGGAAATCACTTTGCCGAAGAAACCGAATATCTCACCGATTTTCAAAAGCAGAAAAAAGAAGAGAATGCATGCTGCGATTGTAATAAATACGGTTCGGCCCCACTTGTAGTATTTGTCAGTGTTTTTTCGTCTGTCGGGACCAGTATATACATTGTTGTTGTTTGAATTATCCATTGGCTGCTCCAAGCTTTTATTTTAAAATTGTACTTATAATACGACATTTATTTATAACATATAAAATATCAGATATTAAAGAAGAATTCAATTAAGTTTAGGTTAGAAAAGGTTCATTTTTTTATTATTTTTTTGTCATTTTTGAGTCACTTTTTATTGGTTGCTATCTTTGTTAAAAAAGACAGTGTAATATTGACTGAAAGAACAAAAAAATGTATACTAAACATCTAGTATGCTATAGTAATTTAAGGAAGAAATAATATGAAAAATCTTTGGAATAAGGGAATGGAAATATATAAAAAATACAAAACTCAGATTTTATATCTGATATTTGGAGGTTTGACTACTTTAGTTAACTGGATTGTATATTTTTCATTAACAAGAGGCTTTGGCCTTGAAGAAATGTTAACAAATGTCATTGCATGGGCGGCGGCTGTTTTGTTTGCATTTCTTACTAACAGAACATTGGTATTTAATGCTTCGGTTGCGGGCGTAAAGGCATTTATATTTCAGATGATTATGTTCTTTGCAGGAAGATTAGTTACGCTTGGTTTAGAAGAAGCGATTATGTGGTTATTATATGTTAAGCTTGGCATTAATGATATTATTGTAAAAGTCATTGCAGCAATTGTGGTGGTTGTAACCAATTATTTTATAAGTAAACTTGTTGTTTTCAGAAAAAAAGAAAAAACAAAATAAAATAAAACAGAATTATATTATTTCTGTTTGAAGTAAAGAGGTAGAGTAAAATGGATAAAAAAGAAGGAAAGAGACAGTACAGATTTTTAAAGCTGTTTGGCGACTCTGTAAAAGAGTTTACACATCTTGAAAATATATTAATACTTGCAATGATTACTGCATTGTATGTTGTATTAAAGGTTTTTGCAGCTAATCTTGATATATCTTCACGAGTGTCTTTTACCATTATGGCGACCACAGTCGCAGGAATGCTGTTTGGACCAATTCCTGCTATGCTTGTTGGTACAATTGGCGATATCCTTGGTTTTTTCATGAAACCCTCAGGAACATTTTTCCCTGGTTTTACATTAACAGAAGCAATCAAAGGGCTTGTGTGTGGAATAATGCTTTATAAGATGAGAAAGCCTTATTTTTTCAGAATTGAAGCTGTTAAAAGCGAAGATGGCAATATGTCTGAAAGAAAGATGCCAAGGTTTGATTACATTTTTCTTATAAGAGTTATAGTAATGATGGTTATCGTAGCTGTAATCAATGTTTTGTTAAATACTTACTGGCTTCATATTCTTTATGGAAAGGCATATACTGTATATCTTGCAAAAAGAATTACAGAAAATTCTATCCAGCTTCCGGCTAATATAATACTTGCTTATTTTCTTCTTATAGGTCTTTATAAAGCGAATATTCATAGATTTAAGAAATAGTATAAATTTTAAATTTTCGGAATGGAATTTAGAAAGGGGGAACAGATGAAAAAGTATATAATGTTTTTAATCACTTTTCTGGTTGTGGCTTTATGTGGCTGCGGAGAACCTGATTATGTTCCCAACCCTGATACTTTGCTTGGAAATTCATCGGCAAACCTTTATAATGGCGGATTATTCTGCGAATATTCAGATAATATATACTTTGCCAACAGACTTGATGGCAACAGACTTTATTCCATGTCAAGTGAAATGAAGGATTTCAAAAAGCTTGGATCTGATGCATGTTCTTACATT
Organism: Lachnospiraceae bacterium; assembly: GCA_024403335.1. Classification (GTDB taxonomy): domain Bacteria; phylum Bacillota; class Clostridia; order Lachnospirales; family Lachnospiraceae; genus JAKSSA01. The sequence continues at coordinate 9,749 of JAKSSA010000036.1, read as the reverse complement.
AATTGCGATGGACAGGCTGTATATTATGCAAAAATAAATTATCTTTCAGGTAATAACAGTCTTGGTTTTTCAACCTCAGGCATTTCAAGGTATGGTTTAAAGGATCAGACCTCTACAGGCTTGTCAGAAGAGCCAATAACAAAGCTTTCCCTTTGTGGCAATTACTTTTTCTATACTTTCCTTGATATAAATACTCAGGAAGAACATATATACCGCTCTTCTTTAGATTGTGAAGAGGCAGAAGAGTTTCTTCCCTTTAATGTTTCTCCATGCGGAGTTTCAGGAAGGGATTTGTATTATTCCGGAATAGGAAAAGATCATAGTCTTTACAGAACAAAGACTGCCATATCGGATCCGCATCTTGTTTTGCAGGCTAATACCATGATGCCGGTATTTAAAGACGGATATATTTATTTTATTAATATGGCAGCAAAATATACTCTTTGCAGAGTTGATACTAATGGTGAAAATTTTGAAACTCTGGTTAATGACAGAGTACTGACTTATAACTTTTCGCCTAATGGTCAGGCTATTTATTTTATCGTTGATAATAAGGGTGATTCGAGAATTGGAAGACTGAGCATAAATTCTAAAAATGATACAACTCTTGCATATGGTACTTTTTCAAATCTGTGTGTAACTAAAAATTTTCTTTTCTTTTATGATCTTTACAATGACAAGGAATTTTATATAAGACATGGAAGTACAGCAAGAGCTGCATTTGAACCTCCTATAATAGAAGAAAAGGGTAAAAAATAAAGTTTTCTTTGATTATTCACAAAAAGAACATATTTATCGGTTACAATTTTTGATGAATATGGGAGTTGAAAAAACTTCGGAAATGTGGACGGATAATGAAACAGAAGAAAAAAATATATAAAATTATACTTTTCTTACTTTGTGCCTGCTTAGCCGGTAATTTGTTTTTGGTTATTTTAATAGCTCCAAAATATCTGGAAAAGTTACATAGTGAAAAAGAAAATATAGATAGTCTTTTAGATGAGAGCAGTCAGATTATTGAAAAAGAAGCGTTGAATACGGAGACTACACTTGTAGACTGTTCTTCACTTGCAAAAAAAGTGATGCCTTCGATGGTAATGATTGAGTGTGAAGCAAGTGTTGTTCAATATGACTTTTTTGGTTTTCCCGTTGAGTCTTCTAAAAAGAGCTCTGCATCAGGCTTTATTGTTAATTCGGATGGTGAATATATATTTATAGTTACAAACTATCATGTTGTCGAAAACTGTAAGGAAATTAAGGCTATTTTTTTTACTGATGAGTATGTTAAGGCACAGGTACAAGGAACCAGCAAATCTAATGATTTAGCTGTTATAAAGGTTTTATCTTCTGACATAAGCGAGGAAACATATTCAAAACTCAGAGTGGCTGTGATTGGTTCTTCAGAAGAATTAAAAATGGGAGAATTGGTAGTTGCAGTTGGTAATGCGCTTGGCATTGGTCAAAGTATTACAGCAGGATATATAAGTGCGTTGCAAAGAAGTATCCCTTTTGAAAATGAATATGAGCTTGAAGTTATTCAGACAGATGCGCCTATTAATCCGGGCAATTCAGGTGGTGTTCTGCTTAATGCAAGAGGTCAGGTAATAGGTATAAATGAATCTAAAATTGCGGATGTCGAAGTTGAAGGAATTGGTTATGCAATTCCAATCGATGTGGCAAAACCAATAGTCGAGGAGATAATGAACAGAGTTACTCTTAAGACGGAAGAAAAAGCCTACCTTGGAATAAAGGGAACTACAGTATCGGAAGCGGATTCTGTTCTTTATTCATGGCCAAGAGGAGTTTATATTAAGGTTGTTCAGAAGGACTCTCCGGCTGAACAAGCAGGATTGCTTCCAGGAGACATTATTATTGAAATCAATGAATGCAGAGTTTTAGCAACAGAAGAACTACTTGCAATTCTTGACTATACAAAGGGTGGTTCGGAAGGAACCATTAAGCTTAAACGACTTAATCATGGTGAATATGAAGAACTGGAAATTAAAGTAGTTTTCGGAAATCAATCACCAAAGAAAATCAAGTAATGAAGTAAGCTTAATATTTTAGGGAGGGATTATGGATTACAAGACACCTACAAAACTTTACAAATTCCATCAGGGACCAGCAAGATTTTTTCTTGATTTGGGTGACGGCTCTGAAAGAGGCGAGTATGTTAATCAGGATTACATTCTTCACACACTTGGAAGAACACACAGAGCTATCAGCTTAATGTATTGCTATTATCCTAATGACGAGGGATGGCCTCTTCGTGTAAGAGATGCTTTTAAGGATCGTGTAGTTAAATTTCAGTGGGATTATCCTTACGAAGATTATTTCCCTTATCAGGGTGGTTTAAAGGGTGATTTGAATAAAGAACCATTTAATCAGATGCGCGATATTCGCCGTCATGGACAGGATGTTATTCTTACTATGACAATTGATCCGAATTTGGATGATGAGCAGCTTCGTTCAATTGGTCGTGATCTTAAGTCATTTGGCCGTATGGAGCTTAGAATCAATCATGAAGCTACAGGTGACTGGTTTGCTTTCACAAAGAGAGCTTCATATGCTGATATTGCAAAATTCTTTGTTAGAGCTTCAAAGCTTATTAAAGAAGAAGCACCTAATGTTAAGACTGTAGCATGTATTGGTGGTATTGAGGATTTGAATTCTACAGAAATCGTTATGGAAAAAGAATTCAAGTGTACTATTCCCGAAGCAGATATCTGGTCAGTTGATAAATATCTGGCACTTCATTGGGGATGGCCTTATGATGTTGCTGAAAAGGGTGGAAATTCTTTTGCAAGATATGCAATTTCTGATGTTTATGAAAAGACTAAGAGAAGCTTTTACCGTTACAAAGAATTAAATGGTGGTGTAGCGAAGCCCATGGTTATGAGTGAGCTCAATGCTGATGGTGATGTAACAGGACCTTATGATCAGTGCAAGATGATAGAAGAATTTGTTAAGAGAGTTAAAGAGGACGAGGATGAATGGTTCTCAGGCTTTACCTTCTATCAGTTCAGAGACAGAGGCCGTTTAGGTCTTGAGATTGAAGATCCTAATAACAGCGAGGTTGGTATCAGACAGCCTTTGATGGATGCTTATATTAAGCTTTTAAATGATAAGGATTTCCTTCCTAAGGTTAAGAGAGTTAAGACTTTGAAATCTGAAAACGGAAAGTTTGAGAAGCCTGTTAAATTAAGATATGGTGCTTCAAATGATTGCGAGGGTATCGCAATGGAATTCAAGCTTGAAAAGAATCCTGAATTCTTCGAATTATATTTTGACGAAGAAAATGTTAATGACAACATTCTTATCGAGATTAATGGTTCTATGATATATAAAGCACCTGGTGTTAAGTGTGTTGATTTGATGGAGGCCTTCTTTAAGAAACCTTTGAAGAAGGGCAAAAATGTAACTATGAGAATGGTTTATCCTCCTGCATCAGGCGAAAATGACTTGAAGGTTAAAGATGGTTTGCTTAATACTTATACAAAGGTTGCCAAGCTTCCTTCAGTAAGAATTGAATATTTACCAATTGTTGAGAAAGCGTGAGAATAATGATTAGAGTAGCTATTGCCGGTTATGGCAACCTTGGAAAAGGTGTTGAGAGTGCATTGCTTCAGAATGAAGATATGAAGCTTACACATGTTTTTACAAGAAGAAATCCTGAAAGCCTTAATATTTTAACAGAAGGTGTTAAGAAGTGCAGTCTTTCAGATATTGCTTCTTATAAGAATGATATTGATGTTTTGGTTATATGCGGTGGAAGTGCAACAGATTTGCCTGAACTTACACCTGCACTGGCAAAGGATTTCAATGTTATAGATAGTTTTGATACTCATGCAAATATTCCTGTACATTTTGATAATGTAAACAAGGCAGCTTTGGAGGGTAATAAAGTAGCATTGATTTCAGCAGGCTGGGATCCTGGTATGTTCTCACTTATGAGATTATATTCAGATGCAATTCTTCCTGAAGGCAACCATTATACTTTCTGGGGAAAGGGCGTTTCTCAGGGACATTCAGATGCAATAAGAAGAATTAATGGCGTAAAGGATGCAAGACAGTATACAATTCCTGTTCCCTCTGCTGTTGAGGCAGTACTTAATGGTGAAAATCCTACACTTACCACAAGACAGAAGCATACAAGAGAATGCTTTGTTGTTGCAGAGGAAGGCGCAGATTTAGCTTTTATTGAAAAGTCAATAAAGGAAATGCCTAACTATTTCGCTGATTATGATACAACAGTTCATTTTATTTCAGAGGAGGAACTTTTAAGAGATCATGCAGGTCTTCCTCATGGTGGAATTGTTGTAAGAAGTGGTGTTACAGGTTTGAACAAGGAATGTAAATCAACCGTATCTTATAAGCTTACTACAGATTCAAATCCGCAGTTTACAGGAAGCGTTATTGTTGCATTTGCACGAGCTATTTATCGCTTATCAGAAAAGAAGGAATATGGATGCAAGACAGTATTTGATATTCCTCCTGTATTATTGTCATCAAGAACATATGAGGAGATTCTTCATAGCTTCCTGTAAAAGGAAGCTTGAAGAGAGTCTTTCATAATGAAACTTTTAATAGTAGACGGAAACAGTATAGTAAACAGAGCATTTTTCGGAATCCAGACAAAGATGTCTTCTTCAGGCATCCCAACCAATGCGGTGTATGGATTTCTTAAGATGCTTATTTCTAATTTAGAGGAAGTTAAGCCCGATTATCTGGTTGTTTGTTTTGATGAAGAAGGCCCGACATTCAGACATTTAATGTTCAAAGAATATAAGGGAACAAGAAAGGGTATGCCGGAAGAACTTGCAGTGCAAATGCCGATTTTACAGGATTTGCTTGAAAAGATGCAGGTTTTAGTAATAAAGAAGCAGGGAATAGAGGCAGATGACCTTATCGGTACTATTACCAAGAGAATGGGTAAAGAAGGCATTGAAAGTGTCATCATGTCAGGAGACAGAGATTTGTTTCAGCTGCTTGATGATAAGATAAGTCTTAAGCTTTTCAGAACTTCAAAGGCCGGTACGCAAAGAAATGTTTACAGACCGGAAGATTATGAAAAGGAATATGGACTTAAGAGCTCTTTGGTCTGTGATTTAAAGGGACTTATGGGAGATTCAAGTGATAATATACCGGGTGTAAAGGGTGTAGGAGAAAAAACAGCCGTAGAACTTTTACAAAAATTCGGTTCACTTGAAAACCTTTATAATAATCTTTCAGAGGTTACAAAAGATTCATTGCGAAGCAAGCTTATAAATGACAAAGAAAATGCATTTATGTCAAAAACGCTTGCAACAATAAATACAGAAGTTGAAATAGAGTTTGATAAAAATAAAGCAGTGCTTAAAAATGGAATCAGGTCATTATTTAAGCCGGAAGCTGTAGCAAGACTTAAAGAGCTTTCAATTAACTCTCTTTATTACTTTAATTCAAAGTCTGATTTGAAAAGAAACAATATTATTATAGGTATCACAGGTGGGATAGGTTGTGGCAAGTCTTTTGTTTCTGATGTTTTGAGGAATATTGTCTTGGCAGGTAAAAATGTTCTTTACCTTGGATGTGATGAAATTTGTAAAGGATTTTATGAAAAGGGTTCAAAAGTTTTGACTTCTTTAGTTGAATTACTTGGTAAGGATATCCTTGATGATGAAGGAAATTTAATTAAAGAGAACATGGCAAGAGTTATTTATTCAGATGAGCAGAAACGTTTGGCTTCAGAAAAAATAACTCATAAGGCAGTCATAGATTATATAGATGAGAAATTATCGACACTTTCCCAGGAAACAAAATATGTAATTATTGAATCTGCTTTGATGTTTAGAGCAGAACTTGATAAGAAATGTAATATTACAATTAATGTTACAGCCCCTATTGATTTGCGCATTTCAAGACTTGAAAAAAACAGGGGACTTAGCTTGGAGAAAATTGAAAGCATAATTAAAGCGCAGGAAAATGATGAGAAGACATATTCAAAAGCAGATTATTGTATAAATAACGGATATGTTGAATCTGATGAAAACCAGCTTTCGTTATTTGATTTTATGGAAGAGACAAAAAAGACTCGTTTAGCTGAAAGTATTGCCTCTGAGCTTGAAGAGATATTGAAAAAATATCCTGTTGAGAATAATTAACTACAGGAAAGAAAAGAAATGAGAATTTGCAGTATAGCGAGCGGAAGCTCTGGTAATTGTATATATGTTGGCGCAGGAGATAAGCACTTTTTGATAGATGCCGGTATTACCTGTAAGAGAATAGTTGAAGCATTGACTTCAATCAATGTTTCTGCAAATGATATTTGTGCTATGTTTGTTACACATGAACATTCTGACCATATTGCATCTGTTGGAGCAATGGCGCGTAAGTACCATATTCCGATTTATACGACAACGGAAACTTATTATGCTATGTTACATGGAAAAACGAATATCGGTAACATAGATTCGTCATTGTTTCATCCTGTTTGTGATGGCGAAGTGATAAACTTTGATAATGTGATGGTGACTCCCTTTGCGATAAGCCATGATGCTGCTAATCCTGTGGCATATACATTTTCAGACGGATATAAGACAATTGGTATGGCCGCTGACCTTGGAATTTATGATTCTAATACTATTGTAAATCTGTCAGGTTGTGACTGCTTGTATCTTGAATCAAATCATGATAAGTCAATGCTTATGGTAGGCGTGTACCCGTTTTATTTAAAACAGAGAGTGGCAGGAGAACATGGACATTTGTCAAATGATCAGTGTGCAGAGCTAATAAAGGCTGTGTATAATGAAAATTTGAAGACGGTGCTGCTTGGGCACATAAGTAGAGAGAATAATTTATATGACCTTGCTTATGAATCAATGCGATGCTATTTGACTGAACTTTACGGTTCAGAAGAAGCAATACCTGAGATTATAGTGGCAAGGCATGACTGTATGACTAAGCTTGTGGAGGTATAAAATGAAAAAAGCTATTATTACGGTTGTTGGAAAAGATAAGGTGGGAATTATTGCAGGAATTTGTACTTTTCTTGCAAAAGAGCATGTAAATATTCTTGATATTACCCAGACTATCGTAGACGGTTATTTTAACATGATGATGGTTGTTGATTTGGCAGGTATGGTTGGCAATTTCAATGAACTTCAGTCAGAACTTGGCAAGCTTGGAGAAGGTTTAGGTGTTATGGCAAGTGTTCAGCTTGAAGAAATCTTTGAGAGAATGCACAGACTGTAATCGGAGGTTGAGATGGCTGATTTTAAGGAGTTTCTTGAAACTAATTCTATGATTAATTCCCAAAACCTTGATGTTCGTACGATTACAATGGGAATTAGCTTACTTGACTGTATTGATAATGATATAGAAAAGCTTTGTAATAATATCTATACAAAAATTACAACAAAAGCATTGAATCTTGTTGAAGTAGGAAAGCAGATTGAAAGAGAATATGGCATTCCCATTGTAAATAAGAGAATAAGTGTTACTCCAATAGCCTTAATTGGTGCCGCTGCATGTAAAGGTCCTGAAGACTTTGTAAAGATTGCTAAAGCTTTAGATGATTCTGCAAAGGCAACAGGCGTTAATTTTATCGGAGGATATTCTGCTCTTTGCTCAAAAGGTATGACAAAAGCAGATAATGATTTGATTAATTCAATTCCTGAAGCATTAGCTGTTACAGAAAGAGTTTGCTCTTCAATCAATGTTGCATCAACAAAGCATGGAATAAATATGGATGCGGTTGCATTGCTTGGCAGAAAGATTAAAGAAGCTGCTGTTAAGACTGCTCATGGGGATTCTTATGGATGTTCAAAGCTTGTAGTATTTTGCAATGCCCCTGATGACAATCCTTTTATGGCAGGTGCTTTTTGTGGTGTAACAGAAGCAGACTGTGTTATAAATGTCGGTGTCAGTGGCCCGGGTGTTGTTAAAAAAGCATTGGAAGAAGCAAAGGGACAAAGCTTTGAAGGTTTATGCGAAACAATTAAGAAGGCAGCTTTTAAGATAACAAGAGTTGGACAGTTAGTTGCAAAAGAAGCAGCTGAGAGATTAAATGCTTCTTTTGGTATAGTAGATCTTTCTTTAGCACCTACACCTGCAGTCGGTGATTCAGTTGCAGAGATTTTGGAAGAGATTGGAGTAAGTACAGCAGGAGCTCCTGGAACTACCTTTGCATTGGCAATATTAAATGATCAGGTGAAAAAGGGCGGTGTTATGGCATCTTCTTTTGTCGGTGGTTTGTCAGGTGCATTTATTCCTGTATCTGAGGACCATGGCATGATAGAGGCTGTAGAAAAAGGTGCATTAACACTTGAAAAGCTTGAAGCTATGACCTGTGTATGCTCTGTTGGTCTTGATATGATAGCAATCCCGGGAGATACAGAGGATACGACTATTTCAGGTATTATAGCTGATGAAATGGCAATCGGAATGGTAAATCAGAAAACAACAGCTGTAAGAATAATACCGGTAATAGGCAAGAAGGTTGGTGATATGGCTAATTTTGGTGGTCTTTTGGGCTATGCACCTGTAATGCCTGTTAATAAATTCTCATGTGCAGCATTGATTGAAAGAGGCGGAAGAGTTCCGGCTCCTATACATAGTTTTAAGAATTAATTTGAGGTTTGATATGTCTGAAATTGATGAATTGTTGAAAAAAGATTATAAGGATGTGCTTAAGAACTTTGTGGAACTTACTAAAATTCCTCATGGCTCAGGTAACATGAAACCGATAGGGGATTATATTGAAAGCCGACTTAAAGAAACAAAGCTTGCATATGTAAGAGATGGAAGCGATAACTTTATAATCAGAAAAGAAGCTACAAAAGGCTATGAAGCTTTACCGGTTCTTTCTTTACAGGGACATCTTGACATGGTATGTGAAAAGGGTGAGGGTTCAGAGCATGACTTTGAAAAGGATGCTTTGCCTATAAGATTTGATGGAGTGAAGCTTTATTGTGACAAAACTACATTAGGTGGAGACGACGGAATAGCAATAGCATATTGTTTGTCTATGATGTCAGATGATACTTTAGTTCATCCTGAACTTGAATTTATTTTCACTACTGATGAAGAAACCGGACTTTATGGAGCAAAAGCTTTGGATGGCTCGTCTATTAAGGGTAAGTATCTTATAAATCTTGATTCAGAGGATGAAGGCACTGCTTTGGTTGCATGTGCAGGTGGTGCGACTTCTGTTAGCAGATTTGCATTGAAAAAAGATGGCATGATGAATGCTGAAGTATTGGAATTGTCTGTAGCAGGACTTTTTGGCGGACATTCAGGTGCTGAAATAGATAAGAATCGTGAAAATGCCATAAAAGTTATTTCGAGAGTTTTAGGACTTTGGAAAAATGAGCTTAAAGATAATGGATTAGATGGATACAGGCTTATTAGTTTTAATGGTGGTACAAAGGATAATGCAATTCCTCGTAGTGCTTGTGTACTGCTTGCGATTAATGCTTTGCAGGCAAATAATGCTTTAGAATTACTTAAGAAGGTTTCACAAAAGACAGAAGCAGCAATTCGTCCTTATGAAAATGAGGTAAAAATAGACTTCATACTGAAGGAAGAAAAAGTATGTGAAGCTTATACTGCAGAAGAAAGTGATAAGTTTATTGAATACTTAAATCTTGCTCAGACAGGTGTAATCATGATGGACAGAGACGATCCTAAAATGGTTGAGACCTCCTGTAATCTTGCAATTGTAAGAGAATATGAAGATGGTTTGGAAGTTCATCAGTCTTTCAGAAGCA
>JAKSSA010000035.1 GCA_024403335.1 Lachnospiraceae bacterium | reverse complement strand
TTTCTTTCGATTCAACTTGAATACTCCTTTCTTTAACCATTTCTCCATGTCCCATTAGTAAACCCTCCTCTTTCTGTTATACCCATTATACCATTCGCACCATTTTAGTCAAAGGTATAATGGGTATGCTTCAAAAACGTACTGGGATTTATCCAAAATTTTACCAATAAAAAATGTGGAACGGTCAGAAAACTCTGACACAGAACCACACAACAATAATATATCTCTCATTATCCCTCTGCCAACAAAATACCAATGTGATTGATGATAACAGATTCGCATAACTGATTCACATTATAGTATTTCGCCAACAGCTTACTTCTTTTTCAAAATCATTCTATTAATCAAATTCCCCTGTGAAGAAAATTTTTCCTCATATTCAGTCATAATATTACCTTCATTTCCTTCAGAATGATGAAGATCATAATTAACCTCAACAATTTCAAAGCCTTCAAATTCTCTGGCTGTCTCAACAGAGTAGTCAAACAAAAGCTTGTTATCTGTCTTAAAAATTACCAAACCGTCTTTAGGTAAAATCTCAAGATACTTATTTAAAAATTCCGGTGAAGTCAACCTTCTTCTTGCATGTCTTTCTTTAGGCCAGGGGTCTGAGAAATTCAAGTATATTCTTTCTACCTCGCAGGGCGCGAAAAATTCTTCCAAAAAGCGCGCATCATCGCAAACAAACTTCTGATTAGCTACCATGTCTGCATCCTGAAGCTCTACTGCTCTCAATAAAACACTTTGGAATTTTTCCATTCCTACATAATTAATATCAGGATTAAGTTTAGCAAGAGTATGTAAAAATCTTCCCTTGCCCATGCCAATTTCCAGATGAATCGGATTGTTGTTTCCAAACAAAGAAGTCCAGTTTCCCCTCATCTGTCTTGGTTCATGAATTACATGCTCACTGTTTTCAATTGTCGAAGCCGCACGCTTGATGTTTCGAAGTCTCATAATTCACCTTACATTTCCCAAAAATAAAGCTCTTTTGCATTTACTCAAACTCTTACCTTTAATAGTTGCATATAATTACGTACATTCACCTAATTTTTTGCAAAAAAAAGATGCGTCCTCGGGGGCTCGAACCCCGGACACCCTGATTAAGAGTCAGGTGCTCTGCCAACTGAGCTAAGGACGCATTTGCTATTCTTTCCGAACGCAAGGAGCATTATATAACAGCATAATATAAAATGCAAGCACTTTTTTTAATTTTTCAAAAAAATTTTGCAAATATTGTTTTTGACTGATTTTTCCTGTATAATATAGCGGAACATGAATATGCGCCTCGTGCGGGAAAGGATTTCTGTTTTAACAGATAATAAAATATATGCTCGAAAGCTTAAAAGAACAGGTATTAAAAGCAAATCTTCTCTTACCTAAGCATGGTTTAATCACCTTTACCTGGGGAAATGTATCAGGTATCGACAGAAGCAAGGGACTTATCGTTATTAAACCCTCAGGTGTTGAATATGACGAAATGACAGCAGAAGATATGGTTGTAGTTGACTTAGATGGAAATGTAGTAGAAGGACACTTAAAGCCCTCTTCAGACACCCCGACACACATCGAGCTTTATAAAGCTTTCCCTGAAATTGGAGGAGTTGTCCACACTCACAGTCGTTGGGCAACAATATATTCACAAATCGGTCGCGGTATTCCACCTTACGGCACAACACATGGTGATTATTTCTATGGTGAAATCCCTTGTACAAGAAAAATGACCGAAAAAGAAATCAAAGGCGAATATGAGAAAGAAACCGGTTCTGTTATCATTGAAACCTTCAAAAAAAGAAAAATAGAAGCAAATGATGTACCTGCCGTTTTAGTACATTCACATGGTCCCTTCGCTTGGGGTAAAGATCCCATGAATGCAGTACATAATGCAGTAGTTTTGGAAGAAGTTGCTTTCATGGCTTGGCACACAGAGGCCGGAATCAGATCCGAAATCACTCAAAAACAGGTGGACTCCTTTAAAGGTCCCCAACCTATGCAAAAAGCACTTCTCGACAAACATTATCTCAGAAAGCACGGAGCAAATGCTTACTACGGACAAAGCAAATAAAAGAAAAATAGTCATTAACAAATCAAGCTCAATATTACTTATATTTAGCTTGGTTTTTGTACTGTTAACTCCCATGTTTTCTGCTTTTTCATCTGCAAATGCTCAAATTTTATTTTCCGAAAACAATACAGATGACAAAGCTTCTTTACTCTGGCCCACTCTTGATGATGTGCTTGCGCCAAATGCCATACTGATTGATGCCGACACAGGCATGATTCTTTTTGAGAAAAACATAAGTGAAGCAAAAAAGCCTGCAAGCACAACAAAAATCATGACATCTCTTCTTGCAATAGAGCATTGTCCTTTAACTGACATTGTTACCACGCCAAAAGCCGTTGAAAAAATTGACCAAAGTTCATCAAGAATCGGTATTGTCGGAGGAGAAGAGTTAACTTTGGAGGATGCATTATATGGTGTTTTGCTCGAATCAGGAAATGATGCCGCATATGCCGTAGGTGCACATGTTGCAAAAGGTTCAATCGAGGATTTTGTTGACATGATGAACAATAAAGCTGAGGCTATCGGCTGCATCAACACGCATTTTTGTAATCCTCATGGACTTGATGAGCCCGAGCATTACACCTGTGCTTACGACTTGGCCTTGATGATGAAGGAAGCTGTAAAATATTCAAGCTTTTGCAACATTTCAAACACACCTAACCACACTATTCCACCAACAAATAAAAATGTACAGCGAATTGTAGCGAATACTCACCGTATGATTAACTACAAAAAATACCCTGAATTTTCGTATAAAGGTATTCTCGCAGGAAAAACCGGATTTACCGATGCAGCAGGAACATGCATTGTAACCGCAGCCACAAGAGACAACTTAACGCTTATCGCGGTAGTAATGAATGAAAGAACTGCACTTAATGCATATGATGATACAAAAACACTTTTGGATTTTGGTTTTGACAATTTTGAAATCAGAAATATATCAAGTGAAACAGACAACACTTATACTTTAAATTCGCTTTTTTCTGACAACAAAACACTAATTACTGATGTGGTTGCACCAATTAACACAAAACCCATAGCTCTAATTGTTCCAAAGTCTGTAAAAACCGAGGATTTAACATCAAATATTGTCTTGCAGCCACTTGAAAGCTTCAAGGAAGGTTTCAACATAATAGGACAGAAACACTACTACTTTGAAGATAAATATTTAGGCAGTGCGGACATCGCCTATAAATTTGAAAGAAATGACCTTTCAAAGCTTGAAAACAACACATCCCAAAACCAGGCTGATACAGAAAGCGCAGATAATCTTGTAAATAAAGAGAATACATCAAATTCTGTTAATTCTGATTTTACAGATAATATTACAGGAAATTCTGCCAATAAAGGGAACTCTTCTAACAAAGACAGTTCTGCAATTTCTGAAAGTTCAAATGCATTTTCGAAATTTTTAGAAAGCGAACAGATTAAATATGTCCTTATAACAATTGGTGTCATTATTTTGATTTTAGCTGTTTATTTCCTGGCAATTGAACTTCCTTACAAAAGAAAACAGGAGAATGATTTTTAATCATATCTCCTGCTCCATAACGAATCTTTGTACATTCATATTTAATGCTCTGTAAAATCTAATGGCATCCGGGTTTAGGCTCCACACTGTGAGCATGAGCCTGTCGATGCCTTTTTTATTTAGCCTCTCTACAGTTTCATTATACAAAAGTCTGCCTATTCCGCGCCTTCTATACTCTCTGTCAACGAAAAGCTCTTCCATGATACCGTTTTTATGAGTCACCATAACCAGCTTTTCTTTAATAACCGTTATGGCAAACCCGACCTTCTTTTCATCCGCATATGCCATAAGCATCACATAATTCGGATCATTTATCATTTTCTCAAACTTTTCCTTTGTGTAAATGACATCCTCTGTTTTTATGAACAAATCCGGTCGCCCTTCGGCATGATAGTTGTTAAGTTCCACTAACATAACGGCGAATGCATCATAATCCGAACATGTCATCTCTTTTACACATAATTCCACATTAAATGCCCCCATTATTTATTCATATTGAAGTTATCTATGGTAATTAACTGATAATAGTTTTTACTCATAATATCAGAAAGATTCATGCCGAAATACTTGCCATTAATATTTCCCATCATTTCAACTTCTCTTGCATACAGCTCTTCCTTGCTCATGTCAGTATCGGATACCGGTTTTCTTTCAAACTTAAAAAGCTCTTTTGAAGACTCTTTAATTTCGTACTCAAAAATGTCTTTTGCTTTTCCATCTTCATAAGTATAAAAACGGTATTTGTTTTCAATTATCCTTTCTTCTACATCATAGTCTTTACCATTTTCATCTTTATAAATAATATTCTTCTCTGATGTGAAATAATGCCATTTTCCATCAATAAGATAAAGACTTACTGATATCTGATTATTAGCTTCGCCTGAATTTTCCAAATAAAGCTCCTTCATCTCTACAACTTCATTATTTTTAATTTCGTAGAAACGATAGCATGTTCCATCTTCAAAAAGAAGCATCTCCTTGTTTCCATCACTATTAAAGTCTGAAATCACACCCCAGGTCGCACCATGCTCATCAATGGTAAACGAAGGCTTATCAAACAGTTTTTCCTTGAAATAATCGTTAAATACTTCATATTCCTTTTGTACTTCTGCTTCTTTTTTGTTATTTATTCCCTTCATTACAAAAAATACTGCAACAGCTACTAAAATAAGAAGAAATACAACACTTATAATTTCTATAAAGACCTTTTTCAAGATTATTCTCCTCCAAGCACATGTCATAGCCCAAAGCCAATTATTAAAAACTTGCTTAAAACTTAATAGATTATACTATTTTTTTGCTTCTAAATAAAGAGCTTTAATAAAAAACGGCTTTGAAAATCATCCTTTAAATGATTCTCAAAGCCATATTTTAAACATTTTATGAGCTAATGCTTTTGTTTACACATTGTTCTTGTGCATTGTTCTTACACATTATTCTTGCACATTGTACTTGCTCATTGTTCTTGCACATTATACTTATGCATTAATCAGATTCTTGCCCTCAGCTTTATCAAAGAAATGCATTGCCTTTCCTTCAAAGGTAACATATATCTTCTTTCCGTAATTAAGTGAATGTCTCAATTCATCTGAAATATTAATTGTCTGAACTCTGACAACAAACTTATCACCATTAGGAGTAACTGTATGAAGGTAAAGTTCGCTACCCATCATTTCATTAACTTCAATCGTACATTCAAAAGCACTCTTGTCAGTCATATCAGAAAGCTTAACATGCTCAGGTCTTACACCAAGACGAATATCCTGTGCTTTTACAGCCTTTGTTTTGAAATATTCGCCCTTCTTGCCATCTACCAAAAGCTTCTTTCCAAACAAATCAACATAGTACTGACCGTTTTCCGAAACGAGCTTTGATTCAAGAATATTCATCTTTGGAGCACCAATAAATTCCGCTACGAAAAGATTTGCAGGAGAATCAAATACTTCTTCAGGAGTACCAACCTGCTGAATGAAACCATCCTTCATAACAACAATTCTGTCACCTAAAGTCATAGCCTCGGTCTGATCATGTGTTACATAAACAAAAGTAGTATCAATCTTCTTTCTTAAGAGAATGATCTCTGCTCTCATCTGATTACGAAGCTTTGCATCAAGGTTTGACAAAGGCTCATCCATTAAAAACACCTTTGAATCTCTAACCATGGCACGTCCGATAGCAACTCTCTGCCTCTGACCACCGGAAAGATTTCTCGGCTTTCTTGTAAGATATTCTGTAATGCCAAGAATTTCAGCCGCTTCCGTTACTTTCTTATAAACAATATCCTGTGGTACTTTCTTTAAGCGGAGTGAAAATGCCATATTCTCGAATACTGTCAAATGTGGATAAAGTGCATAATTCTGGAATACCATTGCGATATCTCTGTCTCTTGGCTGTAAATCATTTACAACAACACCATCAATTTCAATGGTGCCGCCTGTAATATCCTCCAAACCTGCAATCATACGAAGTGTTGTTGATTTACCGCAACCCGAAGGACCAACGAATACAACAAATTCCTTGTCCTTGATTTCAAGGTTAAAGTCCTGAACAGCAACAACATCCTTCCCATATACTTTTTTAACATTAGTAAGTTTTACTGTAGCCATTTTCTCCTCCTTAACCCTTTACAGAACCACCGGTAACACCTTCAACATAATACTTCTGCAAGCACATGAACAATATGGTTATCGGTATAGCAACTAATACACCGGCCGCACAGAACTGCGTATAGTGAGCTGCTCGCATGTTGTCTTTGTCAATCAAATACTGAATACCTACTGCAACGTTCATACCTTTACTTGAACCATGTGCAATATATTTTGCGAACATGAAATCACCCCAAGGTCCCATGAAAGCACAAAGTACAGTATAAATAACAATTGGCTTTGAAAGTGGCATGATAATTCTTCCAAATACCTGAGCTCTTGTTGCGCCATCAACTCTTGCTGCTTCATCCAAAGACCTCGGAATTGTATCAAAGAAACCTTTTGATACATAATAGCCCATACCTGAAGATGCGGTATAAACAAGAATCAAGCCTATTACTGAATGTTCGCCTGTCATACCCATTCTTGACAATACTCTGTAAAGAATAATCATTGAAAGGAAGCCCGGGAACATACCCATTACAAGCATGAAATTCATCAAGCCCTTACGACCTTTGAAACGAAGTCTTGAAAGAGTATAACTCATCATCAGCACGAACATTGTCTGAATAACTGATACAAAAAGGCCCATAATAAAAGTATTTCTGTACCAGATAGGGAAATCTGTTTCTTTAAAAAGATTAATATAATTATCAAAGCCAAACTGTTTCGGAATTACATAGCCTACCTGCATTGTGGTTTCAACTCTGAAGGATTCAAAAAGAATACAAACAAAGGGAATAATCCAGATAATGCACATAAGAGTAAGGATAATGTAAATCAATGTGTTTGATGCTCTTCTTGATGCACTTAAACCGCCCATTACGAAAAATCCTCCTCATTCTTCGTTGAAGGCATAAGATTATATGCTATCAACGATAATCCGGCAACTACTATGAATATCATGATACCGATAACAGAAGCCAGTTTGTAGTTATTTGTTGCACCTGTAGTTATCTTAAACAACCACGTTATAAGCAAATCGACATCCGTTGCCGAACCACCCGAGGTATTCAGCTTCGGATTTGCAACCGTTTCGCCGGTTAACAGGAAAATAACATTGAAGTTATTTATGTTATTAATAAAGCTTGTCAAAAGGTATGGACCTGTAACGAAAAGCATATAAGGAAGCGTAATTCTTGTATACTGCTGCCATACATTCGCACCGTCAATCTTAGCTGATTCATATAAGTCTTGAGGAATATTCATCAAAATACCTGTAGCAATCAGCATAAGATAAGGAATACCAATCCAAACATTTATAAGAATTACCAAAATTCTTGCAGAGGTTGGATTGTTCCAGAATTCAATTGGCTGCTGGATTAATCCCCAATTGATTAACATTCCGTTTACAATACCGGATTTTGAGAAAAGCTTTGAAATGTAAAGCAAGGATACAAACTGAGGAATTGCAATTGTCAATACCAGAATGCCTCGCCATAACTTCTTAAATTTAATTCCAGCTTTATTTATCATAATTGCAACAATCATACCAAGGAAATAGTTTGTGAAGGTTGCAAAAAATGCCCAAATCAAAGTCCATGACAGGATTTCACCGAAGGTATAGCTTAAGTTATTGTTTGTGCCTGCTGAATGAAGCAATTCATTAAAGTTATCCCATCCAACCCAGGTAAACAAGTTCGCATAACCATCATGAGAACCGTCATAATTTGTAAATGCTACCAGAATCATAAATATGATTGGCAGCACAGTAAAAAGTGTTATACCGGCAACAGGTAAAGCAAGCAAGGTCTTATGGAACTGGTCATCAACCAAATCCTTTGCTTCCTGCTTCATTGACTTAACCTTTTTTCCGCTTCTTACAATTTCATCCATTATTCTGTTCTGCTTAATATTCTGTCTCCAGGTATAGAGAAAAGCAAGAATGAATACTATTGTAAGTGTACCATAAAGTAAAACCTTGAAGGAATCATCGCCGGGTACATCAATATATGAGTCATATATCTCGTTATATTCTCTGTGCATTCCGACATCGCCAAGAGTTTTATATTTACCAAGCCAGTAAAATCCGGTTGTTTTCATATAAACAAAGAATATGACTTCAAAGGCCAAGAAAAATAAACCTTTAATAACCTGTAAACGCCAAATATTACCAAATCCCATTACAAGGTAAGATACCCTTGTAACCCATGTTCCTTTTATAAAGGTCATAAAGAAGTCTTTGACTTCATTTGCGACAAAAAGACCGCAGGCTTTTATAAAGTTCCAGATCTTAATAAAAAGACCAAGTATCATTTTAGGAATACGTGCAAAGAACATTACCAGATTATATACAAACTTTTCAAATCTGTTCAGTTTTAAGTATTCCAATGTAGATAATGTTTTGAAAAATTTTCTATTCATATTCTATTACGGAGTTCCGCTACCTCCTTAAAAGAGTAAAAAACCATCTTGGGACTTATGCCCAAGATGGTCAACTTAAACTGTTATAAATTACTTAACGAGTTCAATTGTCTTGTCTGCATTAAGCTTAATCTTATATGTACCTGCTGCTGCAACCTTGAAGTTGTTTCCACCATCACCATGGCAAACATCCCATCCAAAGCCCTGACGACACTTGAATTCATCGCCTTCAACGAGGTTGTAAGCTTCTGTTGTAAGCCATGAACCATCAGCCTGAAGTGCCATAGGAAGGTCTACTGTCCAAGAATCACCATTAATTGTACCAATTACTGTATAGCCAAATACGCTATCCTGATCAACTAAAGATACTGAGCCGATCTTTGAACTATCATCAAATACGAAATTGATAATAAATGAACCAGCGTCTGAAACTACAAAGTTAGGTCCGTTAAGCTGTCCGTCTGAACCGATATTTACGTCCCAGCCGCCGCCCTGACGGAGCTTGAATTCTTCACCACCCTTGAAGGTGAGAACATCTGAATGCCAAATACCCTTGTTGTCAAGAGTCATAGGAATATCTACTGACCAACTATCACCATTGATAGAACCGATAATTGACCATGCCATCTTCTCATCAACGCTTACATTCAAACGTCCCTTGATTGATTCTTCATAAGTAGCCAAAGCTGCCTTTAATTCTGCATCTGTATTAGCTTCCTTAGCTGATACTGCATAAACCTTTGCAATATCCCACCAAGCGCCTTCAATCTGGCACTGAGGAACTGCGTATGCACCCTGTAATGCAAGTGCTGACAAAGCAATGTCATTCTTAACTGCATCTGTCTGCTGAGCTGCCTTATTTGAAGGACCCCAGTTAAACTGGTTAAATCTTTCTGTCTGGCACTTTTCGCCTGTTAAATAAAGAGCAAGTCTCTGTAAAACTGCTGTTCTCTTAGCATCAAGCTGAGGCTTAACACCAAGAAGCTTATTACCTGAATATGAACCTAAATGATATGACTTTCCATCAACTGTGAATGAAGGAAGATCTGTTGCAGCGAAGTTATCACCTAAAGCTGACTTAACAACATCTGCTGCCCATGTACCTGAGATTACAACTGCTGAAGGAACAGCTGCTGCAAACTGAGCACCGTCTGAAGATGAGTTATATGCCTTAGACTTAAGAAGCTTCTGCATACCCTTTAATGCAATAACACCATTAGCTGAGTTAAAGTCGTCATCTACTGATACGAAGTTACCATCAAGGTCTGTTACCCAGTTTGACTTACATCCGGTAGCAAAGAAGAATGCTGCATTGTACCAAGCAGAGGTTTCAAGTTCCATTGAGAAAAGCTTTCCGGCTGCTTCGCAATCTGCGATTATTGCTTCAAGGCTGTCAAGTGAAGATTCCTTGATAACACTCTTGTCATAGTACATAAAGTAACCGTTATCTGATGTAAGAGGATAGCAATATAATGCATCACCTACTGTTGCAGCACCAACTGCACCTGCATCATTAAGTTCTGTTACAGTAGCTGAAGCCTGCTTTCCAAGAGGATTCAAAGCACCTGCCATAACCAAACGAGCTAACTGGTCCTGTGCGAAACAGTAAATATCAGCACCGTCTTCAACACTTGTAATCATCTGTGTAGCACTGTCTGCTTCTGAAACACCTTCAATTGTTGCGTTAATTACGATTCCGGGATTTTCAGCACAGAAATCATTGATCTGCTTTGCTGTTAATTCCTTAACACCGTCAACTTCAGATACCCAAACTGTAATATCATAAGTACCTGCAAGTTCTGCTGCAGCATTTGAGCTGCCTGTTCCGTCATTCTTGTTAGTGTCCTGACCGCTTGTCTGTCCCTGGTTGCCTGCATCAGGAGTTTCTTCCTTACCGCATCCTGCAAGGCCAAGAACCATAGAAAGAGTCAAAACTACTGCCAATAATACAGAAAGTTTCTTCTTCATAAAAATTCCCCCTTTAAAATTATGAGTCTAAGTTACTTTATTTAAAGCTTTCACTGAAAGCAATAAATCACATTTTCTTCCATATGTAAATTCCATATATAAAGGTAAGTCATATTAATACATAAAGGTATTATATAAAGGCATTTCATATTAATATATAATGGTATGTCATATCACCTGTTAATATTTCATTTTACCTATTATAAAGAAAGTTTTATTTCATGGAATTAAGCAGTGCATCATCAATCTTGCCCCAGGCACCATTTCCTGCACCCTTGCACTTAACATATATGCCGACCGCAATTTTGTCTGTTCCATTATACTCAAAACCTTCAATTACCTGTGTGTCCCACTCGCCGTAGCTTGTAATCTTAAGATTTTTTGTCAGAACAATTTCATCATTAATCTTTACATATGAGTAAATTTCCTGTTCACCGGTATCTCCACCCATAATTGAGATTGTATACTTATACTTTCCTGCAGGTAAGTTTTCTACTTCCTGCTCAAGTGTAAAATCAACTGTATCGCTTGCGCCACTCCAGAAATGATAATGCTTTGTTCCTGTTAACGAGTCTGTTTTCTTATCTTCACAGTAAAGCTCATCCATCTTCTTGTTTGCTACTGCTACCCAATTGTTTTCGCCTTCTTCAAAGCTGTGATTTTTTAAGAAGTTAAACTCGACCATGTTTACATAAGCATGTGCCGTCATTCCGCCTGCTTCACCAAGAACATCATATTTCTTAGGTCCGCTTGACTTCATAACATTCTTATCAATCTTTTGCCATGTAACAGCAACTTCTCTTTTTGAGTTGTCAGTCATTACTGCATTTACTGTATCAGGAAGATAAATATCACCATTTAAGTCAAATTCCAAAAGTGTATCAGCTATGGCATCGGGCTTAACCTCAACCACATTGCCTTTTTTCATCAATCCGAAAACCTTTAATGATTCAAGCGGCTTTCCATACTGATCAAAGAAGGTCTGATTATCGCATGCGCATCCGCCATAGTACTGTCCGGCATCTTTAGGATCATATCCCTTTGCATAGCTTGCTGCCCAGCCTGAACCGTACTTTTCCCACTTAGCTGCATTTTCTTCGTAGGTGCTTCCGCCTGCAGAAATCCATGCGCCTTCCCAATAGAAAACGCCTATTCCTGCTTTCATGTCATTAACAACTGTGTTAACTACATCTCTTAAACAATTTGCCTGACCCTGAACTGTCATGGGATAATTCTTTACGATTGCACCGCTGTCAGAAATTGTATTTCCATAAAAGTCTGTATCAAGAGGTGTATACGCATATGAGGTCTCAGCAACCATTACCTTTTTTCCATACTTATCAGTTACATCATTAAGTACTGCTGCTAAGTTTTCCAAAGTTCCATGCCAGTAAGGATAATATGATGATGCGAATACATCATAATCAAGACTGTAATAATTTAATTTCTTTGCATAATCTGCATAATTTGTAACTTTTTCAGGATTAGCAAAATGAACTGCTACCAAAGCTCCCGGATATACTTCACGAATTGCTCTTGAACCTGCATCCATAAGCTTGTAGATGTTCATCCAGATTTTTTCACCACAAAGCATTCCGTTTGATTCATTTCCAACCTGAACCATTCCTACATCTACATTGGCATCTTTAAGCTTCTGTAAACTTTCCTTTGTGTACTGATACAAAGCTTCAACCTTGTCATCAATTACCATTCCCTGCCATGCCTTAGGAACCATCTGCTTTGCAGGATCAGCCCAGAAATCTGAATAGTGGAAATCAACTAAGAGCTTCTGACCTGCTTTAGTCGCTCTCTTTCCAATTTCAACGGCTGTATTTATGTCGCAGTTACCACCGCCGTATCCATTTCCATTAGCATCAAAAGGATCATTCCACACTCTGACTCTGATATAATTAACTCCGTTTAAAGCAAGTACCTGGAATAAATCAGTTTCCTTGCCGTCAAAGTCGTAATATTTAACTCCACCGTTTTCCAATGAAAGAACTGATGAAACATCCATACCAAAAATAAAATCATCATTAAGATTATTTACTTTGGTAACATAAAGGCTGTCTGAACTTATGTCCGGACTCTTAAGTTCCGGCTTCCATCTTTCAACAACTTTTTCTTCAATATCACTATTCTGTAACTCATCATTTGTCAATGAATCATTTACTTCAGTATCATCTGCTTCTTCTTTACATCCGACAAGCATAAAAGTCATCAGCATAAGAATTAACATTAATCCAATTTTTATTCTCTTCATAAGCACTCCTGGAATTATCGACTATAGTCATGAACAGGATATACTCAATCACTTGCTGCCCTTAAATATAATAATGATTTCCGTACTGTAAATCTGTTTTCAGCAAATCACAATTTTTGCATGTACAAATTGTACAAATTTGAAATATTTAACGACACAAAAATTGGGCATTTTTAACGCACGACTATAATAACACAATAAAAATCACTTGTAAAGCATTTTTTGGAATCGTTTCCGAAAAATTTTTACTCTGAAAAATCTTCGAAATCTGTAAATCTTTTCTTCATGGCGCGATATCTGAATCTTGCCATTTCATTTTTCTCAAGAACATCCTTTTCAGTACCTGTATATTGGCATCTCAAACAGTAATATTCTTTTTTATCCTTGTCATAAAACATATCGATATCCAAATCACGCATGAAGCATGAAGGACATCTGAAATTTAATTTTCCTTTTCCGGCCTGAGCCATATAGAAACCTCCGCCACTTTCTTCTAATTTTTATTCTTTAATTAATACTGCCCATCAATACAATCTGTCATGAAACATTTTATCCTAACTTATTGATATAAACTGCTTTTATCACAATTTTTATCATAAATTGTCTCTTCTGACTTACTTATTATGAACTGCTTTCCTGACTTTTGTTTAACAAAAGCTTTTTTAACATCATTTATATTACTCAGTTTTAGCCATTACAAGCTTTGTACTAATAGCTTCATCCAGCTTTAATTCTGCTTTATAACCCAAAGTGAACATAGGTGAGAAAGCATAGCCTTCTTTGTAATATCCAACAGCGTCTGCATTGCTGCATTCCATAGAAACCTTTGTTTCAATAGGAGGAATTACTGCCAACGCCTTGTCTGCATTTACGGCATATGCCTCTCTGCACTTGTACTCATATTTGCATTCTTCTATTACAGAATTCTTCTTATCTAAAAGCTGCAATGTCAAAGGAGCCATGTCCTCAGGATATTCAGTTGTGCCATAGCAGGCAACAATATATTCATTAATTTCAACCTTCGCCAAAGGATTGGTTGACTTAATAATCTTTCTTTCAATATCTATCGAAGAATCGCCTTCCTTAAACTTAATCTTTGACTGAATTGTCACCTTCAAATCTGCAAATTCAATATCAACAGGATCCAAAGTCAAGATTCTTGTTCCATTTTCATTAGAAAAATGTGCCTTTGTTCTGCACAGACAAAGATCAACCTCTTCGCCATTATAAGAAACCTTCGCGCTTCTTACTGTGCCCTCGCCTGCATAGTGAGTAAAATATCCTGCTCTGTACTTCTCCTGGATAAGGAAAGGATATGAGCAATCCTGAACATGCTTTGTACCAATACCAATTGGCCAGTAAAGCTTTGATACATAAGGTCTCAAATCTACAATTGCGCCGCCCTGATCCATGTTTACACACGCTCTCATAAATGGATCGCAATACCAGAAAAGCTGCTTGTCAGAACCATAAAGAATATCTCTCCACAATGCGCATTCAGGTTCGGTATATGTTTTCTTCTGACGATAATGGTCTGCAAATTCAGACATTGTCATGTCAACAAGCTTGCCTTCCTTCTTAAGCTGGCCATAATATGCGCAGCCATCCTCATATGACTTCTTAAGCAATTCATAAGGTGCTTCCCAACGGCCCATTTTATTCATCCAGCCTGGTCCAACAAACATCATGTTATAAGCATAGCCATTGTTGAACTTTTCAAGGTAGCGGTACTGATCAATCAGATTGTAAAGATAAGGATATTCCCATTCTTTTGAATCATATATCATACCTCTCAATACATTCTGAGGATGTGTACCGAAATTCGAACCATTTCCATCATAGCAAGCCAATAAATCTCTTGAAAGATGAGGAATTGCTACAATACCTGAATCCTCTGCTTCATTAGCTGCAGGAGCATGAGTATTCTGCTTTGAAGGAATCCACGGATTCCAAGGGCCGCCATCCATTAAGGTATACCAGGAATTATTACAGGTATGATATGCTTTTGGACCTTCTTCCCAGCATGTTGCTACCGCTGCTTTTACACTTGGATATTTTTCCTTAATATAGTTGGTCAAATCAGCATCCATATAATATGAACCTGTTGACTCCGGATAAAAACCAAAGGTTTCGTAAAATTTACCAAAAACATCATCTACAATTGACTTCTTATCTTCCATTGAGAACATCCAGATACAAAAGTCTTTTGTTTTATACTTTTCTCTGAATTCCTTGCAGGGCAAACCAAGCAAAGTAAGAGCTATTTCATCCCCATATTTTTCATGATCAGCTTTTGCCAACGCAACCGCTTCCTCATTAAACAAACTTGCATAAGTCATCTGGATTGTAGTCTTTAATCCATTCTTATGTGCAATAGACTGCTGTGTTTTAAAAATATCAAGAGATTCCGTCAACAACGCCTTTCTCGATATATCCTCTGCTTTACCCTGTCCTGTAACTTTCTCTGCATATTCAGGCACCATTTCAGGGCGGTGAATAATATTTACTATAAACTTATCCATAAACATACCTTTCTGATATTGAGCAACCGTTTGCTCTTTCCGTAATATTACCAATAAAATCTTTTGTAGTCAATGTACAATATGCACAACAACATTTTTAGTTTTTTGTGCATATTGCACAATTTTCTTTAATAATATATTTTCTTCAGCATTTTTGGCTTGCAAATCATTTGTCAATTTTGTACACTAAAGCGAAAGAATTTGTGTAAGTACATATGTAATGAAATAAATATGTTCCTGAAACAATTCAATTTCTTCTATAAATTATAGTTTCGGAAAACATCATTGTTGTCCATCATATTGCTTCTATCAGATCTTTATTTTGAAAATATAATTATTGCGAGGTTGTTATGACTGATTTTATCAAAGGCGCAGATATATCCACTCTTAAAGAAGTCCGCGAATGTGGCGGTATCTTCTATAATAAGGAAGGTATTGAAACCGACCTTCTTACTCTTCTTAAAAACTATGATTTCAATTATGTCAGATTAAGGCTCTGGAACAACCCATATGGAGATAATGGAGAAAAATACGGTGCCGGCAATAATGATTTTGAAACCTTGCTTGAATTGTCAAAAGAATGTAAAGCTGCAGGTTTTAAAATTTTACTTGATTTTCATTATTCTGACTTCTGGGCAGATCCGGGAAAACAATACCCCCCCAAAGCCTGGGCCGATTTTAATTTAATGCAGTTAGAAAAGGCTGTATATGATTTTACCAAAGACACGCTCGATAAACTCGAAGCTGAAAATGTATATCCTGATATGGTACAGGTTGGTAATGAATTGTCAAACGGTTTCCTTTGGCCTATCGGAAAATGGCCAAACTTTGATAATATTGCCTTGCTTGTAAGCTCCGGAATTAAAGCTGTCAAAGAATGCAACAAAAGATATAATCATACATCAAAAATTATGATTCATCTTGACAATGGTGGAAATAATAAGTTATACAGAGAATGGTTTGATAATTATTTAGAAAGAGGCGAGGATTTTGATATTATCGGCTTGTCATATTATCCTTTCTGGCATGGAACATTAAATGATCTTAATTACAACATGACAGATATCGCCAAAAGATACAACAAAGACTTAGTTATTGCAGAAGTTTCAATGGGATTTTCCATGGAGGACTATTCTTCCTACGAAGGTTTATCTCCTGATGAACGAAAAGGCTATGCCACAAGACAGGAACTTGTAGATAAGCTTGATTATGAAATGACAGAAGAAGGTCAGGCTAAATTTACACAAGATTTCCTAAATCTTCTCACTTCTATAGACAATAATAAAGGAAAAGGCTTTTTCTGGTGGGAAGCAGGATGGATTCCGGTAAAAGGAAGTGGATGGGCTACTGATGCCTCTCTTGCATATATTAAAGAAAAAGGGCCCTGCGGAAATGAATGGGCAAATCAGGCTCTTTTCACTTATGATGGTCATCCCCTCAAAGCTTTAGATGTTATAAAAGAGTTTTAATGCCCTGTTATTTCTGCTAAGGTAAATTGAGTTTATTTCTGTTAACTATTAATAAAAATATAAATCTTTCCACAAACACCAATTAAAACTTTGGCAGAAAATGACAAAACATTCGTGATAACAGTGATAAAATCATTAATGAAATCATTAACGAAATCATTAATAAAAGCAAAAATATTAATAAATATATCCTGCTTAAGCATCAATAGAAACATTAGCAAAAGCTTTAACAGGTACATTTAACAAATATATCCAATTGAAACACCTGCAGAAACTTTGGCAGATACATTAAAAGAAACATTAACAGAATTTTATATAAATTATTTAAAATACATTTATAAAAACATTTCTTGATTTAAAATTGGTAGAAGTTGCTCGTATTTATTTTTAAATATTGATTTACAGGTATGACAATTTTTGAAAAAATATGAAAAGAAAGGAAAATGCGCAAGCATATTTAGTTATGAATAATAAAAAACTCACAATTGACGATATAGCTTTAGCTCTTGGTATTTCAAAAACTACAGTTTCAAGAGCCATATCCGGCAAAGGAAGAATAAGCCAGGCTACAAGAAATAAAGTTAAAGAGTTTATAGAAATAAACAACTACAAACCAAATATTATCGCTAAAAGTCTTGCACAATCAAAGACCTACAACATTGCTGTCCTTATTCCATCAGACTGTAATATTTCCGAGCTTCCTTTCTTCCAAAATTGTATGTATGGTGTATGTGAAGCTGCCGCTTCAAGAGATTATGATGTTTTAGTTATTTACACTTCCGGAAACGAAACAGACAACCTTGAACGAGTTATTATAAATAACAAAATTGACGGTGTGGTTGTAACCAGAACAGTCGTTGACGACAACGTAGTAAAACTTCTTAAGCGACATAATCTTCCATTTGTAACCATCGGAAGCACAAATGATCCGGAAGTAATAAGAATTGACCATGATCACAGAAGTGCCTGCTGTCAATTAACAAGACTTTTAATTAGGCAGGGAATACAAAAAATAGCACTTATTGGCGGTAATAACACGCATATGGTAACTCTTAATCGTTATCAGGGCTTCTTAGACGCTTTCAGACTTGAAAAATTAGAGCCAAATAAAGACAACATATATTTAAATGTCGAAAACACTTCTACTATCGACGATATTACAGAGAACCTGCTTAAAAAGGATGTTGAGTGCATTCTTTGCATGGATGATGTTATCTGCTCAAAAGTACTTTATAAGTTGCAAAAGGAACATGTGGATGTTCCTGACAGAATAAAGCTTGCCTCCTTCTACAACAGCATGCTTTTAGCCAACCAGACACCTTCCATCACAACACTTGATTTCGATGTAAAAACCCTTGGCGTAACCTCCTGCAACATCCTCCTTGATGTAATTAATAGCCAGGAAGTTGAAACCAAGACATATTTGGATTATAAGATTTTTGAACTTGACAGCACAAAATAAAATGCAAATAGCAAACTGGACAAATAATCACTACTAGCATTACATTATATTATCCGTCTCCACATTATCAGCAATAATTACATACATAAAAAAGGACTGAATAATCAGTCCTTATGCAAAATTTACACACCAGAAATATAAGTCACATCTGCATTTAAATATTGATTTTACACAAGCTATAATGGCTTCTGTTATATGATTCGCTTTCATATTAATAACAGTTAGCACAACCGGTTTTCTGGTCTATAGCATATTACACTTCCCTCATTATCAAACTTATGTTGCTTTGCAACACCACCAAACCAGTTATAATCAGGATCTTTGTCTGTTATCTCCAAATCCTTCTGATGAACCAGTTCTCTTATACCATTTTCCATAAGTGTAAATAGTCCTATATCATCAAAGTTCTTAGTATGACCATGAAGAATTCTATCTGCTTTGTCTTTAAGAAAACTTAATCGTTCCAATTGCTTAAGATTTTCTTCCAAAGGTAAACTGTCCTCTAACTGCATCCAAAGATGATGATTTATTGCATCTCCTGTAAAAAGAATTCGTTCTTCCTTTAATAAAAGCAATATACTTCCTACTGTATGTCCTGGTAGTTCATATACTTCAACAGTATATTCTCCAAGGTCAAATATATCTCCTTCTCTTACCAAATTAACTTTCGGAAGTTGCTTTTTAGCTTCTGGAGATGAAAAAACATCTATCATTTGTACATCACGCTCATTGATATAGATTTCTTTAAAGAAATGATTTCCACCAATATGGTCCGGATGTCCATGTGTATTTACGACAATAAGTGGCAAATCTGTAATTTCTCTTACAATCATATACACATCTTCACTTCCGTTCATGGTATCGACTACCATTGCTTTATCTTTGCCTACTATTACAAAACCTGTTGTATCTCCATTATCATCTAAAAGCCAGATTTGTTCTGTCAACTGCTCTTTCCTTATTTTTTCCAAATGCATCCTCCTTTAAAATATACTTAAGCATATTATTGATTTATCTTATTTAAAAAACACTTCTGATAACTCAAAAGTGTTTTAATTTATACCGTCCCTGACTGGAGTCGAACCAGCGGCCTTTCGCTTAGGAGGCGAACGCTCTATCCTACTGAGCTACAGAGACATTATCTGATTACCTAATTATCTGATAATATGATTCATATGATTCATTTGACTCATCTGATTCATCTGATTCATCTGATTAATTTGATTCATCTAATTCATCTTCTTAACTAACAAACCTTAGGAATTTTAGCACAGTTAATCTAAAACATCAACAATGACCATCGCCAATTCCTTCTTTAAGTCAATAATAATCTTCTTATCAGCGCATGCATTACCATTCTCATCAATTAAAAGCTGAAGAACAGGTCTTGTAGGAAGCTGATAATTCTGCTTTATAACAACCGCTTCAATCTTATTTGACATCAATACTCGCGAACCATTAGGATATGCTGCTACAGAATTGATAAAAACTCTTACCAAATCAAAATCAAACTCTACGCCTGCTTTCGAAATAATATAATCAATTGCTTCTTTAACTTTATATTTAGGACACTGATATCCATATACCATAGAATCAAACTGATCGCATATGCTTACAACTTTTACTTCTCTAAGTATATGGTCTCCATCCTTCTTTAAAGGATAGCCGGATTTATCATTTCTTTCATGGTGATCAAGAACAATGTGCTTAACAACCTCTGTTGCCCATTCTTTATTTTCAAGAGCATCATATTCCGATACAACATGCTTCTTAAATATGCTCTTCTCTTTATCTGTCATTTCGTTTAATTGCTTATCGCATATAGATTTATCCACATTTAACAAACCAATATCATGTAAAATTGCACCAATAGCTATTTCTTTTACACGAGACGGCTTAAAACCTGAACGTAAAGCGATTAATACTGACAATGCTGTAACACTTAACAAATGAGAATAAAGACTATCTGAATTATCTCTGGCTAAAGAAACATTGTACATGATCTCTTTTTCCTGAATGATATCCTTTATAACATCTTCAGCAATTATAGTAATAGTTGAAAGTTCTGAATCAACAGTGCTTGCAAATCTGTTTATTGTATCAGAAAGCATATTCTTGCAGTCATTATTTATAATGTCTTCAGTAGCGTCATCGATATTAAAGTTAATATCTTCTTCAATATATACCTTCTGAATACCAAGTTTTATTAATCTGGCAACATATTCTGATTTTAAAACTGTTCCGGCAGGAATAAGGATGATTCCGTTACCACCGAAAACATCCTTTGAAAGCACCTCATAACCTTTCAATTTTTCAACTAAAACAGTCTTCATAAAAAACCATAAGAAATTTTATTATTTTATGTGATTATATAGCATAATTTAGTATTTGTAAACATTCAAAGAAAAAGTGAAAGTAAAAAAAAAGAGGTTGAAAACAACCTCGAAATGAGCCATCGGGGACTCGGACCCCGGACAACTTGATTAAAAGTCAAGTGCTCTGCCACCTGAGCTAATGGCCCTAAATAAAAAATGCCTAGAACCGGAATCGAACCAGTGACACACGGATTTTCAGTCCGTTGCTCTACCAACTGAGCTATCTAGGCATCTACTAAATGGAATTAAAATTCCGATTGCGGAGGATGGATTTGAACCAACGACCTTTGGGTTATGAGCCCAACGAGCTTCCACTGCTCCACTCCGCGATGAATACTAAGGCCGAAGCCTTTATAGAAACACCGCAATTACTTGCAATGAAGTGGATGGGGAAGGATTCGAACCTTCGAAAGCGTCGCTAACAGATTTACAGTCTGCCCCCTTTGGCCACTCGGGAACCCATCCAAATAAAAAAACCATGCACTCAACGAGCGCTCTTCTGTTAAAACTAACAAAAAAGCCGATGATCGGATTCGAACCGATAACCTGCTGATTACAAATCAGCTGCTCTG
>JAKSSA010000034.1 GCA_024403335.1 Lachnospiraceae bacterium | reverse complement strand
GAAAGCTCGGCTACAGGCCGGTTATTCTTACCACTTCTCTTACCTGCGAAGCCATGTCTATTTTCATTGCTTCATCAGAGATGTCTTTAACAAATGCCGAAGCTAAATTGTTAAGAATTACTTCCTGATCATGTAAACCGTTAGCATCCTTGTCCTTATGTGATTCTGATTTTGAATTAAATCCCTTTTCGTTACTGCTTTGAACTAAAGATATTTCTGTTTTATTGTTTTCTAATTCAACAGTAAAATATTCTTTTTCAAAGACTGATTCAAAATCCTTACCTTCTTTTTGATAATCCTTTATCAACTGAAAATCACTTTTTTCAAAAACCTTTTCGAAATCAGTTCTTATATCAGAGCCTGCTTCATCTCCAAGAATGATATCAAGCATCGATTTCATTTCTTCAAGAATTGATTTAAACTCATCCTGAATTGAAGAATATTCGCTACTTAAATCATAATTCGTCAGAATCTCAATCTCTGTTACCATTCTCACTTCCATGTAAATGGCCTTAATTCCAGATTCATCAAGTAATGAAACAGCTTCCTCACTCATGTTTTGAAGTGTATCTTTCAATTCATCAGGTGAAATTCCAAGTTTTTCTGATAATGTATTAAAGATACTCATCAGCATTTCCTGGATATTCTCAATAATATCTTCATCCTTACCATTTCCCTGTAAAACATTCATTGTCTGTTTTACAGTTCCATTAGATAAACCATTATTGAATTGATTTACACCAGGTTTTTCAGAACTAAAAGCTAAATTTTCAGTTATCGACTCTTGCTTTGTGACAGATTCAGAAAGTACTGAAGACTTTTCAACTTTTACTCCAATTATTTTAGCTGCTGATTTTTGACTATTTTTAAAAAGTGTCTCAAATGTGTTCTCAATTTTTTCACTGTTGTCATTATTAGCAGTAAAATTAGGGAAAAAGTTTACCAAGCCTTGTTGCACTCGGTTTGCTGTCATATCTTTCCTCCTTTCCGAAATATTTATTTATCTTCAAAAGAAGTTAAATACAGTCAGAAAGAGTGATGATAAGCAGGAGTTATTTTGTAACAAGTCCGCTGTCCATTGCAAGCATACGTTTTGTTATTCTTGCTGCATTGAGAGGGTCCATTGCTGAAAGTCTGTCCGATACCTCCTGTGGTTTCATGCAGAATAATATCAAACATACACTCTCAAGGTCACCTGTCAGCATTTCTTCAAGTATCTTTGCTGCATCCTTTGCCTCCATTTTCTGGAAATATGATGCTCGCTGCTTGATGTAGTCGCTATAGACCTTAGAAGATGCAAGCTCCTCATAAATTTCTTTCGCATTCTGAGGATACATTCCTTCGTAGAATTTAACATATTCATCAGTTGAAGGTGCTCTGTCGTTATAGACAACTTCTCTGTCAAACTCCTTGACTCTTTTCTCAAATTCCAGCTGTTGTTCCTCAAACATTTTAAGTTTTTCAATAATCTGCTGGTAATTGAGCTGCCTTTCGGCAAAATCATCGTTCTCTATAGTTAATTTATCGACAGTTTCTTCAAGTTCCTTAATACGTTTATTTGCTGAAATGATATCTTTATATTCCAAATTATTCTCTTTAGCTATTTCTTCGTCACTCATTTCGGGCAAAATCAAGTTTAAAACAGGTACATCTTTCAAATATGGATACAAAACCTGCGAACCAAACTTGCCTACATCAAGTTTTATGAGTAAGCAAAGAATTAAAAGCCATACAATCACAATCATCACAATCATGAGCACAGAGGCAATTTTCTGGCCAAATCCATTTTCATTTTTTTCAGTCTGATTTTCAGTGTCTATATTAGCCATTCTCATTTCCTTCCTTTGAGTATCTAAAGCTTACAAGCTCATTAATTTCAAGCTGTTCTTCCTTCTTTACATCCTCAAGAAACTTCTCAAATGCTTTTTCTTTAAGCTTATCATAGGTTTTTCGTTCCTGTATCGCAAGATTTAGTTCTTCTCTTGCTTTATCAAGCGCAATTAAAGCCAAATCAACCTGTCCCTTTTGAATTTCTATTAAATCCTCTGTACTTTTAATGGCATTTTCAAGAAGTACAAGCTTCTTAACAACGATAACTCCATTACCTGCACTCCTTTTCTCTTCAAGATAATCCTCTTTCCTTCGAAATAAAGCAGATAATTTTTCCTCTTCCTCATTAAGTTTCATTTGAGCAAGACCATATTGAGTTTTAGCATTATCTTCCTGTTTAACTTTAAGATTTAATATACCTTCAAGCGAAAAAACAAATTTAGCCATAATTATTCATTAAAAATATCTGAAAGAAGATTAATGGTTTCATCAAACGAAAACTTTTCATCTACATCCTGAACCAAAAACTCATTAACTTCATCAATTTTTTCGATAGCATAATCTATATTTTTATTTGAGCCGGGTTTATATGCGCCAATATTAATCAAGTCTTCTGATTCGCCATAGGTTGCAAGTACAAACCTCAAATTCTTAGCCGCAGTTTTATGATCTTTTGTGGTAATCGAACTCATTACACGCGAAATGCTCTGAAGAACATCAATTGCAGGATAATGGTTTTTCTGAGCAATCTTTCTTGATAAAACTATATGTCCATCAAGAATACCACGTGCTGTATCAGTTATAGGCTCATTAAAATCATCACCGTCAACAAGTACTGTATATATACCTGTTATTGAGCCTTCTTTGGTTTTACCTGCTCTTTCTAAAAGCTTAGGCATCTCAGCATAAACTGAAGGTGGATAACCTCTTGAAACAGGCGGTTCTCCTGAGGCAAGTCCAATTTCTCGCTGAGCCATAGAAAAACGTGTCAGAGAATCCATCATCAAAAGAACATCATTACCCTGATCTCTGAAATATTCAGCAATTGCTGTTGCAGTTTTCGCAGCTTTTTTTCTTATCAATGCAGGTTTTTCAGATGTTGCCACAACAAGTACAGACCTCTTTAGACCTTCTTCGCCCAAATCTCTTTCAATGAACTCTTTTACTTCTCGTCCACGTTCTCCGATAAGTGCAATTACATTGATATCTGCTTTTGTATTTCTTGCGAACATACCCATTAGTGTACTCTTACCTACACCTGAACCGGCAAAAATACCAATTCTTTGTCCCTTACCGATTGTAAGTGTTGAGTCTACTGCTTTAACTCCTAAAGTAAGAGGTTCATCTATCATTACTCTGCTCATTGGCTCAGGTGCCATCGCATCAACATTATAGGTTAAATCCCTTGGAATATCAGGCCCGTTATCAATAGGATTGCCAATCCCATCAAGCACCCTTCCAAGCAAGGCATTACTGACATATACCTGTCCTGTATAATTACATGCTTCAACGACATCACCAATCCCAACACCTGATACATCCTCATATGGCATCAGTAAAACTCTGTCATCCTTAAAGCCAACTACTTCAGCATATATTTTTTTCTGATCCTTTTTTGAGTAAATAAAACACATCTCACCAAGTCTGACATCAGGACCTAAAGATTCAATTGTAAGACCTACAATCTTTAAGACCTTGCCAAGAACTTTTATGTAAGAATTATTTAAAAGTGAATTATATTTCTCAAAATCAATAATCAAATTTATCTTCCTTTAACTAAGCATCCTTAAAGCCTGAATTAAACCGTTTAATCTGTTTCCCAAGCCACATTCAACGACTCTTGAATCAGTCTCTATCTGACAGTCACCATGCTGTAAAAATTTATCCTCTACAACTTCAAATAAAACCTCATCATTTTCCTGCTTGCTTTTAACAATTTCTATTGCTTCCTTAGCCTTTTCTAAATCCTCTGATGCTATTCTGACAATATAACGTTTTGTTTTCTCAACGGCTTCTAACCCGGTTTCGATTAAATATCTCAAAACATCTGTATTTTCTTCATAAGATATTCCTGATATCTTCTCAAGCAATGATATAAGCAATTCCTGAACACCTGGTTCTAAAGATTTCTTCATCTCAGAATATTCCTGCTCAAGTCTTACTTCTCTTTGCTTAAATTCAAGTTCAAGCTTCTCACGTTCTTCCGCAAGCCACTGTTTAGCATCAAGCATTCCTTTATTCAAGCCTTCCTGTATAGACTGCTGCTTAAGTGAATTAGCTTCACTTCTTGCATCTGATAAAAGTGACTGGGCTTCAATTTGTGCATGTAATACCTTCGCTTCAGCTTCGCTTTGATACATTTCCAGAATTTCTCTCCTGATATCTTCCCTCATTTGCTCAATTTCTGAATTTGTAATCAAAAATGAGTCATCAACATCAACTACCTGATTATTCTTTGTTTCAGAATCAGGAAAATCTTCTGCTTCACTTTCATTATCAATTTTTCCCTCAAGATATTCTTCTTCAGTGAGATTTAAAAACTGTTCTTTCCTGAATGCCTGAAAAGAAGCCTCGTTACGACTCTCAATTTCTTTTTCTCTGGCCTTTATATCAATATCTCTGATTTCTTTTTCAGTACGAAGACCAAAGGCTTTGATCATATTAGACAACTATCTCGTCACCTCCGCCTCGTGAAATAACAATTTCACCTGAATCTTCAAGCTTACGGATAATATTAACAATCTTCTGCTGAGCTTCTTCAACATCCTTCAAACGAACAGGACCCATAAATTCCATATCTTCCTTTATCATCTGAGCAAGACGCTTTGAAAGGTTGTTGAAAATAGCATTCTGGACTTCTTCTCCTGAATTCTTTAAAGCAACGGCCAAATCTGAATTCTCAACTTCACGCAAAACACGCTGGATTGATCTGTCATCAAGCGTAAGAATATCTTCGAATACGAACATCTTTCTTCTGATTTCGTCTGCAAGTTCTGGCTCGTCAATTTCGAGAGTTTCCATAATATGCTTTTCTGTACCACGATCAACTGTATTAAGGATATCAACGATAGCATCAACACCACCGGCAATTGTGTAATCCTGATTAACTAAT
The DNA here is from genome assembly GCA_024403335.1 of Lachnospiraceae bacterium. GTDB lineage: Bacteria > Bacillota > Clostridia > Lachnospirales > Lachnospiraceae > JAKSSA01. The sequence goes on along the minus strand of JAKSSA010000034.1, from coordinate 16,907 downwards.
GAAGCAAGTTTTCTTTCAAGTACTGTTTCAACTTCTTTGATAACATCAGGTGAGGTTCTATCCATCTGTGCAATACGTTTAGCTACATCTGCCTGCTTATCAGGAGACAATGCAGCAATAATCTGTGAGCTTTGGTTTGTTGAAAGATAAGACAAAATCAAAGCAATAGTCTGAGGATGTTCATCCTGAATAAAGTTTAAAAGCTGAGAGGCATCAGTTTTACGGAGAAACTCAAAAGGACGAACCTGTAATGATGCAGTAAGTTTTCCAATAACATCAAAAGCTTTGTCAGAACCTAAAGCTTTTTCCAAGAGTTCCTTAGCATATCCAATACCACCTTCAGCAATATACTGCTGTGCAAGACATACTTCGTAAAACTCATCAAGAATTTCATCCTTCAAAGCCTGCGAAACTGATCTGATATTAGCAATTTCAAGTGTAAGCTGTTCTATTTCGTCATCCTTCAAATGCTTAAATACATTTGCAGAACGTTCAGGTCCAAGAGTAATAAGCAGTATTGCAGCCTTTGAAACACCTGAGAGCTCACTCATCTTACTATTTTTATCTGCCATAACTCCTCCTTATTCCCAATCTTCATTCAGCCAGTTACGTAATAACTGCGAAACTGACTCAGGATTTTCATCGAAGAATTTTTCTATCATCTTTCTTATTTCTGACTTACCACTAAATTCAACATCTTCAAGTGACTGGTTCTCCTTGGTAGTTGCAAGAAGCTGTTCTACTGAAAGTTCAGGTTCAAATTCAACAATTTCCTCTGTTGTCATGCCTCTGAATACAACATATACAAGGAAGCCAAGAATCAATGCCGCTAATGCTATTTCAAGATAAAGTGTCCAGTTAATAGGCTCAACTACTGTAGGCACATAATTATAAACATGCTTTGCAGTTATTGTAATACCCGGGATAGAGCCTGAACCGATTACGGGAATACCTGTTGCGCTTGAAACCAAATCATAGAGAATATCAGGCACCCTGATATCCTCGGCATCCTTATTCCTAAGCTGGAATTCCTCATAAGTCATATCATCAAGATATCCCTGCAATCTTAAATCTTCTTCAGTTACATTTTCTGATTTAGTCAGCGTAATCGCTATACTTGATTTTGAACGATCAACAACGCCTGTATCATAAATCGTGTCTTTAATTACATAATTAGGCAGATAATAAATATCTCTTGTCTGTGTAGAAGTTGTTCCGCCCTGTCCATTTGTTGTGTAATAATCCTGTTCGTCGTTACCATCTGTACCAACAACTCCACCGGAAGCTGTGGTACCTTCAGAAGTTGTTTGATGGAATTCACTGTAAAGACCTTGTTCCTGGTCCTGAGCGGGCGTATACTCCTTCATCTGCTCAGTAACCTTATCAAAATTAATAACAAGATTTTCCAAGCCGACAGAAACATCTGTATAACCATTTTTAACAAGCACAGCAGTTACTGTTTTTATATATTCGTTCTTAATCTGATTGATATAAGCAATCTTATCTTCTACTTCAAGTTTTTCTTCATCTTCAGGTCCATTAAATAATAGCTCTCCTGTCTGATTCATAACCTTAACCAAATCAGCATTAGAATTTCCAATCGCATATGCTACCCATACAGCAATTGATTCCGCTGAGGATTTCTTAAATTTATTATTTGTAATGAGCATTACAGATGCAGGAATATCCTTTTGCGATGAAAGAATCGAGGTTGAAGAATCCTTTGGCAAATAGTTAATTGTGCAGGAATCTACTCCAATAATAGACTCAATATCCCCCTTCAAGTTTGCCTGCAAATAAAGATTATTTCTCATTATTCGCTCACTGTTTGTCGTACTGATTGAGGTATCAAGCAAATCGTTTATTGTAAAGGAATTTGATAATCCATCAGTTGTCGAGATGCAAAGAATAGCCTTTGAATAATCACTTTCATCAACCTGTACTGTTAAATTGTCATCACCTAATCTGGTGTCAATTCCTTCAGCATTTAAAGCATTTATTGCATTACTTGCAGCCTTAGTAGTTTCAAAAGTATACAAATCCACAGGATTCATCCTGCTCAAAAGCCAGATAAGAAAACCAAGCAGGAGTACTACGCCTGCTGCTATGGAAACAATAATTGTTTTCTGTTTGGTTGAATACTTATTCCACCAAAGAAGTATTTTTTTAGGTAACTCTTTTAATCTTTCCTGCATCTTCTACCTCTCAATACAAAAATGATAATGAATTAGAATTGCATCTGCATAATTTCCTGATATGCCTGTACTGCAGCATTTCTTATTGCAACAGTATATTGTAAAGTAATATTGGCCTTTTGCTGTGCAATAAGCAAATCATGCACATTGTCATTCAGACCAAGCATAAATTCAAGTTCGGCCTTTTGGGCTGCATTTGATGCACTTTCTGTTTCTTTAATCATATTTGAAAAAGAAGTCAGAAGTGAATCAAAGCTTTCTGTACCTCCAACCTTTGCATCACTGTTCTTAACAGAATCCATAAGAACATTACGTGACTGAAGTGAAGAAATCGCGTTTGTATATTCCATGCTCTATGCTCCTTTATTGTCCGAGTTCAAGACCTTTTAAGGCCATATTCTTCGTTGCATTAAAAGCAGTAACATTTGCTTCATAAGAACGTGTAGCGCCTATAAGATTGGTCATTTCAGTAACAGTGTCAACATTTGAATATGTTACATATCCTTCTTCATCTGCATCAGGATGTGAAGGATCATATACCTTCTTTAAAGCAGTTACATGATCTTCAACTATTCCGGTTATTTTAACACCGTTACCAAGAGATTTGTTGATTGAAAGGTTAGCTCTTTTGGCATTCAACAAATCTGCAAAACTTGCACTGTTGTCACTTTCTGCCATCGTTACAGTCTGTCTGTAATATGGACTTCCATCTTCTGTTCTTGTAGTATTTACATTTGCAATATTCTGGGCAATGATATCCATACGTGTTCTCTGCGCTGACATACCACTTGCCGAAACATTAAGTGAATTCATTAATGACATATCTTACCTCCTGATATTACTTCTGCAAAACAGCCTTAAGTCTGTTAAATTCCTGAGTCATAGAATTAAGTAATGTATAATACTTAATCTGGTTATCAGCCATATAAGAAGATTCTGTATCGATATCAACGTTATTCCCGTCATAACGATATGAAAGTTCTGAAAGATCTGTTACAATCTCAGGGTTGAGCTTTGCTAAATTCAAATTAGCCACTCTTTTATCAATACTTCCTTTACCGGAGGTCATCTGTTCCATCAGAAATTGTTCAAAATTCACATCCTTGCGCTTATAATCCGGAGTGTCAACATTAGCAATATTATTTGCTATTACTTCATTTCTTACCCAGCTTGCATCAGCTGCCTTATCAAGTAAATTAACGAAATTGAAAGCATTAGAACCTATCATACACTTCCTCCTTTTATATTTTTAAGCACAATAAGCTTATATTTATATATCGACAAAAAGCACTTTTTCTATTACTTTTCAAAAAGTGCAGACTATATCTGCAATATTTTACATCAAAACGGTGTCAAATACAAGATATATATTAATATGAAGGATATTTTTTAAATTGTACACAATTTATAGTTGTTTATGATAAAAATATCCCGAAAATAAATAGGACGATTTTACTATATATAAAGACAAAAAAAGGATTTCAAACCGAAATCCTTTTCAAATACATCCTTAAATATTTAATTTCTTCAATTATACACCATTCTTTAGAAAAAAGCAAGTTTTCCATCTCATTCTTCAGAATTTGTGATGTATCCGCAATCAGGTGTTAAACAGGCAAGCTTCTTTCCTTTCTGATAAAGGTTTTTGCCACAATTAGGACAAATAACCGATGAAGGTCTCTGCCATGAAGTATAATTACAGTTTTCAGAATTTAAACAACCATAGTAAATTCTGCCCTTCTGAGTTTTCTTAATTACTATTTCATCACCACATTCAGGACATTTTACCCCAATTTTTTCAAAGAACGGCTTGGTAAACTTGCATTCAGGGAAGCCCGGGCAAGCAAGGAACTTTCCATGAGGTCCAAATTTAATGACAAGATTTCTATCACAAAGAGGACATTTTTCATCAACAGTTTCGTCAAGTATTGTAACTTTTTCCAAATCTTCTTCAGCATTTTTTACTGCTGTATCCAAATCAGGATAAAAATTCCTTATAATTGTTTTCCAATCAACCGTTCCCTCTTCAACATTATCAAGCAGACTTTCAATATTTGCAGTAAAATTGACATCTATTATTTCAGAAAAACTCTTCTTCATAATATCATTTACAGCAATACCAAGCTCTGTAACATATATACTCTTCTTTTCTTTTGTAACATATCTTCTTGCGAGAATGGTTGAAATCGTAGGAGCATATGTACTTGGCCTTCCTATACCAAGTTCTTCCAAGGTTTTAACAAGTGAGCTTTCAGTATATCTTACAGGAGGAAGAGTCTGATGTTTCTGTCCGTCTGTATCCTTAAGTACTAAAACATCACCAATTTCAAAGCTTCCCTTAGTATTATTTTCTTCATTCCAATTCTCATCGTCCTGATAAAAATCAAGGAATCCCTTGAAAACTACATTCTGAGAATGTGCTTGGAATAAGGAATCTTCACATTCTACTGCTATAGTCTTTGTTTCATAAACAGCAGGAAGCATTCTTGACGCAACAAATCTTTTCCAAATCAATTGATATAACCTAAAAAGATCTCTTGGTAATTCATCCTTTATCTCCTGAGGAGTAATAGTCACATCAGAAGGTCTGATTGCTTCATGAGCATCCTGAATTTTTGTCGGCTTCTTTGATGGTTGTGTAGGATTCGTATTATAAGCCTCTTTACCATACTTATCTGTTATATAATCTCTAACCTTCTGTTCTGCTTCCTCTGATATTCTCACAGAATCAGTTCTTAAGTAAGTAATTAAACCAATAGTTCCCTTACTTCCGATATTTACGCCTTCATAAAGCTCTTGCGCAAGTCTCATGGTTTTCTGTGTTGTAAAATTCAGTTTATTGGCCGCATCCTGTTGAAGTGTGGAGGTAGTAAACGGCATTGGCGATTTCCTTACGCGTTCTGAAGTCTTAATATCTGAAATCTTAAATTCTTTTCCTGTAAGATTTGAAGAAACCTTCTTAAATTCCTCCACATCATCTATCTCATTCTTTTTGTTTCCTTTGCTTATATACATTGCTTCTAAAGATTTCTTACCATTTTTTGAAGAAAACAATCCTTTAACTGTATAATAATCTTTAGAAATAAATGATGAAATCTCATCTTCTTTATCACAAAGTAATTTCAAAGCAACAGACTGTACTCTGCCGGCACTTAATCCTCTCTTTACCTTTGTCCAAAGTAAAGGACTTATTCTGTAACCAACCATTCTGTCAAGCATTCTTCTTGTCTGCTGTGCATTGACTAAATCAAGATCTATTTCTCTTGCATTTTTAATAGCATTTTTTACGGCATTCTTTGTAATTTCATTGAATGTAATACGATATACATTCTTTTTATCCTCTAACTTTAATGCCACCTTTAAATGCCATGAAATTGCCTCTCCCTCGCGGTCAGGGTCAGTTGCAAGATAAATCTTATCGGCCTTTTTTACTTCTCTTCTGATTGCCTGTAAAATTTCACCTTTGCCTCTGATTGTTATATATTTAGGCTCATAATCATTTTCTATATCAATACCCAATGCACTTCTCGGGTAATCACGAACATGTCCATTTGACGCAATAACACTATAATCTTTTCCTAAGAATTTGTTTATTGTCTTCGCCTTCGCAGGAGACTCTACAATCACCAGATAATTTGCCAACTCAAACTCCTTACTGATTTGAACCAAGCCGCTTGGAATAGAAGTTTTTAAGGTTTTCCATAGCAGCATTCTTATTAATCAATTTGTTAATAATTTCCAGACATTTAACATATTCAAGTCCGGTACGTTGCACAATTTCTTCAATGTGACGTGGTTGCAAATCTAAAGAATCATACACTATTTTTTCTTCACTTACAAGCATAAAGTTTTCTGATGTTCTGTTAAGACGATAATAGGACTGATTAATATTATAAAATTCCCCAATAACATCAGCACTATTTTGTACCAAAACAGCGCCCTTTTTTATCAAAAGATTTGTCCCTTGCGAATTAACATCATTCGCTCTTCCAGGTACTGCCATAACAATCCGGATTTGTTCAACTGCATCATTTGCAGTAATCAAGATGCCACCTCTTTCTGCCGCTTCAATAACTAAAATTGCATCTGATAAGCCTGATATTATCCGGTTTCTATCAGGAAAATGATAAGATAACGCTTTTGTATCAATTGTATATTCTGAAATTATGCCGCCATTATGTTCAAGTATCTGATCATACACTCTTTGATTTTGTATAGGATAACATAAATTTACACCATTACCAACTACAGCAAAAGTTGGCTTTTTAGCCATTATTGCCCCATTATGGCCTGCAGTATCTATCCCTATAGCAAGACCTGAAATAATCTGAAAATTTTCCAAAGACAGTTCATAGGACATCTGTGTAGCAACAGCTTTTCCATACTCAGAACAAGCTCTTGAGCCAACTACTCCAATTGTTTTTTTCTCATCATTTGGCAAATTTCCTTTCACAAAAAGGGCAAAGGGTGGATTATGTATTTGAAGAAGTTTTTCCGGATATTCTTTATCGATAAACCTGTACATTTTTATATCCGTATAAATCATTCTTTCATATTTTCTTTTGATTTCTTCTTTTAACTTTTCATCCTTTAATGAAGCAGTTTGTTTTTCTGTAAGTCCTTCATCTTTTAAAATATTTTCAAGCTCTGATATGTTATTGTATAGTTCTTCAAGCCTCAATTTAAGCCGCATTGCAATTTTTATTCTTTTGCCTGCTGGAATTTGTTCCAAGGATGCCATCCAAAACCAGTAAAACATTTCTTCCATTCGCTTAGATCTCCTTTATATTTCTGCCACTCAGAATGTGTGCAAATATACGCACATCAAGATAATGTAGACTCTCACGAGTTCTACTTACTGCTTCGTTGTGTATGCTTTGTATAATATTGTCTGTCTTATATTTAAGTTCCATGCCTTATATTTAAGTTTCATGTATTTAAGTTTCATGTCTTATATTTAAGTTTTATACTGTTCCTTAAATTCTGTAACCGATTGCTTCTAACAAATGTGTTTCTTTTATATCTTCACTTCCTTCTATATCCGCAATAGTTCTTGCAACTTTTAATACTTTATGATAAGCCCTTACTGACATATCATGTTTCACATATTCTTTCTTCATCATAGCCACCTGTGTTTCTGACAAGTGACAATATTTATCAATTGCAGATGATGGAATTTGTGAATTGTACTTAAATTTTTCGTCCCTAAATCTTTTATTTTGAATCTCTCTTGCTTTGATTACACGCTTTCTTATATCTTCAGAAGTTTCTTCCTCTGTTTTTTTGTATATAGACTCATATCCGACAGGAAATACTTCAATTGACATATCAATTCTATCCATAAATGGTTTAGATATTTTGCCTTTATACTGTTGTACCTGAATTTCAGTACATTTACATTTATTTCTGTCAGGATAAAAACCGCATTTGCAAGGATTCATCGCAACACATAGTAAAAATGAACAAGGATAAATTACACTTTTGTTAAGTCTGTTTACACTTATTACTCTTTCTTCAAGCGGTTGCCTTAATACTTCGATTGTATCACGCTTAAACTCCGGTAATTCATCCAGAAATAAAATACCAAGATGTGATAAAGATATAATTCCGGGTTGTGCTTTACTTCCTCCGCCTGTCATTGCAATTTGTGAAGCAGTATGATGAGGTGCTTGAAAAGGTCTTTGTTCCATAAGTCCCAAATGATTTTTCAGTCTGTTCGAAACACTGTATATTTTTGTTATCTCAACTTTTTCTTCAAACGAAAGTGGGGGCATAATAGACGGAAGGCATTTAGCCAGCATGGATTTTCCTCCACCGGGAGGTCCCACCATAAGAATATGATGCATTCCTGCTGCAGCTATTTCCATTGCTCGTTTTGCAATTTTCTGTCCTGAAACATACTTAAAATCATTCTTACTTTCTGCATCATTTTTATTTTCGTCCTTTGAAATTATGCACTTACTTTTTCTCATTTCATCAGCTATTAGTTTTCTTTCAGTAAAGCTTTTTTTCAAAAGCTCTATAACTTCTTTTAAGGATGAAACAGGTAAAACCTGCATTTCATCAAAAATACAGGCTTCTTCATAATTTTCAGTAGGAACTATTACCTGTCTTATACCCTGCGACAGATAATGATCAACCATAGACAATACCCCGGATACCGGATTAATTAATCCATTCAGGCTTAATTCCCCAACAATGAAACAATTATCAACCTTAGACTGTTCAATGTACCTTAAAGAAACAAGTACAGCAACTGCAATTGGCAAATCAAATGAAGTTCCTTCTTTTCTAACATCACCAGGTGAAAGATTTATTGTAATCTTTACAGGTGGTAATACTATGCCTTCATTTTCCAACGCTACCATTACTCGTTCTTTTGCTTCTCTAACTTTATTTGAAAGATCCCCTACCATAGAAAAATTAGGGAGACCACTTCTGGTATCGGCTTCTACAACAACAGTTACAGCTTCTATGCCTACCAGCTCAGAACTTAAAACTTTTCCGAACATATTTCCTTTCGTTTCTCTCATTCAAAAGGCTCTATGTTATTATATGATACTTTATTGTATATTTCAATACTATTTTTAACAAAAAAAACAGGCTTGAATATTTTCAAACCCGTTTAAATTAACCTCTAAATAAAATTTTCAGACCTTTAAAGCATTAATGGCTTCATTGAAAGATTCTGTTTCCTTAAATTCTTTATAAACAGAAGCAAATCGCACATATGCAACAGGATGCACGTCTTTCAGACATTCCATTACAAGATTACCAATTCTTTCACTTGATACTTCTTTATCAAGATTAATAATAGTAGTCTCCACTTTATTTACTATCTCATCTATCTTATCTACCGATACAGGAAGCTTGTGACATGCAAATGTAATACCTTTTAAAAGTTTTTCTCGGTCATAAAACTCTCTGGTACCATCTTTCTTAATAATCATTGTTGGAGTCGTCTCATACTTTTCATATGTAGTAAAGCGCTTTCCGCACAATTCACATTCCCTTCTTCTTCTGGTTGAATTGCCATCATCAGCCTGCCGGGAATCAATTACTTTAGTGTCTTCTGCATTGCAAAATGGACATTTCATAACTCACTCGTATGATGTTTTACATCAATACACTCCTTCCTGTTGTTTTATTTTTTATATCAGAACAATCCGATTATATTACCTTCATCATCCAAATCAATATCAAATGCCGCAGGATGCTTAGGAAGTCCGGGCATTGTCATAATTGATCCGGTAATTGCTACTACAAAGCCTGCACCTGCGCTTACATAAACCTCTCTTACAGTCAAGGTATAATCTGTCGGACGACCAAGCTTTGTTGCGTCATCTGATAAAGAATACTGTGTTTTTGCCATACATACAGGGAAATTGCCAAATCCAAGCTCTTCAATTTTAGCAATTGCTTTAGATGCCTGAGGATCAAAATTTACACCATTTGCACCATATATTTCCTTGGCAACAGTTTCAATCTTTTCTTTAATTGACATTTCATCAGGGTAAATAGGTGTAAAATCCGACTTTTTGTTTTCAAGAACCTCAACAACCTTCTTTGCAAGTTCTACTCCGCCTTCTCCACCAAATTCCCAAACCTTTGATAAAGCAAATTCACATCCTCTTTCTTCACAGAAATTCTTGATATAATTTGTTTCTTCCTCTGAATCAGTAACGAAAGCATTGAGTGTAACAACTACAGGAACTTTATACTTCTGGAGATTTTCTATATGCTTCTCAAGATTTACAATACCACGTTTTACTGCTTCTACATCAGGTTTAGCCAGTTCTGTTTTTGGAATTCCACCATTATATTTCAAAGCTCTTACAGTTGCTACCAAAACAACTGCATCCGGTGCAAGACCTGACAGTCTGCACTTAATATCGAAGAATTTCTCAGCTCCTAAATCAGCGCCAAAACCAGCCTCTGTAATAACTATATCAGCCAATCCCAAAGCCGTCTTTGTAGCTCTAACTGAGTTACAGCCATGAGCAATATTTGCAAAAGGTCCACCATGAACAATTGCAGGAGTATTTTCAAGTGTCTGAATTAAATTAGGGCGCATGGCATCCTTTAATAAAGCTGCCATAGAACCAACTGCATTTAACTGCTTCGCTGTTACAGGATTTCCATCATAAGTATAAGCAACAATGATATTGGATAAACGGCGCTTCAAATCTTCTATATCCTGTGCAAGACAAAGAATTGCCATTATCTCAGATGCAACTGTAATAATAAAATGATCCTCTCTTACAACGCCGTCAGTCTTCTTTCCAAGTCCAATTACAATATTTCTTAAAGCTCTGTCATTAATATCAACACATCTCTTCCAGGTAATCTGATTTGGATCAATTCCAAGTTCATTTCCCTGCTGTAAGTGATTGTCAAGCATTGCTGCTAAAAGGTTATTTGCAGCAGTAATGGCATGAAAATCTCCTGTAAAATGAAGATTAAGTTCATCCATAGGCACAACCTGAGCAAAACCACCACCTGCAGCGCCACCTTTAACACCAAAGCAAGGTCCCAAAGATGGTTCTCTCAATGCAATAATAGCCTTCTTGTTAATATGCTTCATTGCCTGGCCCAAACCAACTGTTGTCGTTGTCTTACCTTCACCTGCCGGAGTAGGGTTAATGGCAGTAACCAAAACAAGTTTTCCTTTTTTGTTTCCTTCAGCTTTTTTAATCAGTTCATCAGATAATTTAGCCTTATACTTACCATAAAGGTCCAAATCATCTTCTACTATGCCTAACTGTGCCGCAACTTCCTTAATAGGAATCATTTTCGCTTCTCTTGCAATTTCGATGTCTGTCTTCATTTTTCACACTCCAGTATTTTTAGTAAGTTAACTTCAGTATTCTTACACTGATACAGTATGATTATACTAAAACAAAATATTCAAATATATCAATAAGAATTAATGCAATTTATAAACAGAACGAATTAATAACTATCAATTAATTAATTGTTTTAATAATTATTAAAACTACTATCTGAATTCGTCCAAATATGCTTCGAATTCATCAAGCGTCATCAAGACTTCTCGTGGTTTCTTACCTTCTTCAGGACCAACAACCTTTGCATCTGCTAACTGTGACATTATTCTTGATGCTCTGTTAAAACCTATCCTGTATGCCCTTTGCAAATTTCCAATCGACGCCTTCTGGCTCTTAATAATATCTTTGCCGGCTATTTCAAACAGTTCATCAAGTTCATCTTCTATTTCCTCGGTAAAGGATGACTGTGAGCCTGATTTTGCTACCTTATTTATTCTGTCAGAAACTTCTGTATTGCTCTTTACATAATCAGCATTGTTCTTTCTAATAAAATCAACAACTCTGTTTACTTCGTCATCTGAAACATATGCGCCTTGCAAACGAACCGGTTTAGGCATACCTGTAGGATAATAAAGCATATCACCTTTTCCAAGAAGTTTTTCGGCTCCCACCTGATCAAGAATAGTTCTTGAATCGACCTGAGAAGAAACAGCAAATGCAATTCTTGATGGAACATTTGCCTTAATCAAGCCGGTAATAACATTAACTGATGGTCTTTGTGTTGCTATAATCAAAAACATACCTGCCGCTCTCGCCATCTGAGCTAAACGACAAATTGCAACTTCAACATCACTTTGACATACTGCCATCAAATCAGAAAGCTCATCAATTACTATTACAATCTGTGGAAGCTTTTCCTTCTTTGTTGTACCAGGCAAAGCATTATTGCGCTCTACATAATCATTATATCCTTTAATATCTCTAACTGACGCATCCGCAAACTTGGCATATCGCTTATTCATTTCATCAACAGCCCAATTAAGTGCATTTGCAGCTTTTTTAGGATCAGTTACTACTCTGTCAAGAAGATGAGGAATACCATTATAAACACTTAATTCAACCATCTTAGGGTCAATCATAATAAACTTTACATCTTCTGAAGAAGCTTTATAAAGAATACTGATAAGAATAGTGTTAATACATACTGATTTACCTGAACCTGTAGCACCTGCAATCAAAGTATGTGGCATCTTTGAAACATCACCGACAATATTCATTCCTGCTATATCTTTACCAACACCAAATGAAACCTTCGAAAGATGGTTCTTAAATTCAGGTGCATCAAGTATCTCTCTTAAAGTAACCATTGTGCTGTATTTATTAGGTACTTCAATACCAACTGCAGCTTTCCCTGGTATCGGGGCCTCAATTCTAATATCAGAAGCTGCAAGATTAAGCTTAATATCATCTGCTAAAGCAGTAATCCTTGCAACCTTTACACCCTGCTCAGGCTGAATTTCAAATCTTGTAATAGAAGGTCCAACGGATATGTTATTTATTGTTACATGAACATTAAAACTTTCAAGTGTCGACTTTAAACTTTCTGCAGTTGCATTTAATTCCTCTTCTGATGCTCTCTGAACATTAGTCTTTGGAGGATTAAGTAAATCAATTGGAGGAAGAACATAAGGCTTTACCGGTTTAACTTCAGTAATAATATCCTGCTTATTTTCAATATATTCAGGTATTGTTACCTGATAATTAGGCTTAACATGTTCCTGACTAAAAATCTCCTGAGCTTCCTGGCGATTTCTTAAAACTGTTTCCCTTGCTGTTTCAGATAAATCTGCAGAAAAAGGTTTTCTTTCAAATTCTTCTTTAGCTTCTTTGGAAACAGCCTGGGCAATAGCCATATCCCTAAGTCTTGAATCAGAAAAAACAAGTTCTTCATTTTCAAAATCAGGCTCAACATAGCCATGATTTGACATGTTATCATCGGTTATTTCAACAGACAATTTATCATCTTCAGATTGATTTATATATGTATCATGATTACTATCATTTACATAATTTTCATTTGAATAAGCTTCACCTGAATATGTCTCATTCGAATATTCATCGTTTGAATAATTGTCATTTAAATATGCTTCATCATTATTGCTTAAAGAAGCTTCATAACGACTCTCTGTTTCTTCATATGAGTCTTCATATGAAGAAAAATTCTGTCTCTGATTATCACTTTCAAAGGACTTCTCTTCAGATGCTTCATCAGATACTGTTTCAGGTATGGTATCGTCATAATTTTCATTGTCGTTATCATACTCTGCAGAATTATTTTTACCATCAAAGCTGAAATACATATTCAAAATATCACTTGAATTCGAAGAATCTGCATACTGCTTCTCATAATTTTTATCTTCTGTGTCAACAAATTCAGATGCAGCTTCAAAATTGTCATTTTGTTTTGCTTCTTCCCAACTGATATCAAGTGAATTCAAAAGTTCATCATCCTCATCATCACCATGATGTCTCTTTTTCTTTTTAGCCTTCATATTATTGAAAGCTTTCATTTCTTTTCTTCTGTTAAGGCTTGCAAGTCTTGCCTCAAAATCGCCCCTGTCTGCAGTATTTCTTTCTACAGTTGTAGAGCGCGTATTTTCCTGCATTTCTTCATGTATATCAGTTTCTCTGTCAATTTCTTCAACATCATTTTCAAAAGCAGTTGAAGATAAAGAAGTATCACTTAAGTTACCCATCTTACCTGAATCTTCAGTTTCCAGGGTGGTATCTTTTTCAATCTTATTTTCATTTCTGCCATGTCCGAAAACCACTTTGGTTATTTCTGATGGCTTAGGATAACTGATACTTTCTTTCTGCACTTCAGAATTAATATTAACAAATTCAGAAGAAGGAATCACATCAGCAGTAGCAGCTTCATGCATAACATCAGGTCCAAATACTTCCTTATTCTCATACTTATCACTAACTCTGTAAGGAGTTGTTGAAGAATATCCACCAAGGAAGTTCCGTTTATTCTCTTCCTGACCTTCCATGCTCTTTATCTTCTCTCGCAACTTATTACGTTTCTCTTCTTCAACACGATTAAGGATATTACTTAATTCATCTTCATCATATCCATCCTCTTCAGGAATAAGAATTGTGTCCTCATCATACTGGTTCCTGTCATGTTTGCGCAAATCAGCCTGTTCCTTGTTAAAGGCCTTACGCTGTTTTTTGAATTTCTTCTTCTGTTTTTTGGAAACAGATGCAAAATAATCTTTGGAGTTTTTTGAATTTTTAAATATAGAAGAATCTTCTTCATCATCTTCATCAGTTTCATCTTCTTCTGAAGTCATTTTCTTTCTGTTTTCAATTGCATTTTTGGTTGCCCCACCCAAACCTGTGAACAGTGTCCTGCCTGAAAAAAGCATTGTAAAAAGAAGCAAAGCCGATATTAAAATTACATAAGTACCAACTGTGTCTATTGAAGGAAGCAATACAGACAGCAATAAACCGCCAAGCATGCCACCACCATTCTTAGAGACAACTGATAAGGCAAAATAACCAAGGACTGTTGTATCCCTGTCTGCCTTTCCAAGACTCAGCTGAATAATAGAGGCTAAAAGCATAATGAGAATACATGCCAAAACTGCTTTAACAACATAGTTAAAGACTGATTTTTTAGTTACCAAAGCTGCAATAACAAATCCAAGCAGAATAAAAGGAAAAACATATGCCAAAATACCAAAGAATCCAAATGTATAATTAGCAATAAAGCTTCCAAAAGGACCCAAAAGTGCAAAATTGCTTAAAAATAAGCATGTGCATATGGCAATCGTAACTAAAATTACGACCTCTGTTTTTATCTTTTTTTTCTTCTGGTACTCTTCAGAAGAAATCACAGGTCTTTCCTTTACACCAACCACACGACTTGTCTTAATAGGTTTTCCGTTCTTTGTATTATTCTTCTTTGAAGACTTACTGCTTGTGGATGACTTTTTTGCTGTATTTGCTGTTTTATTATTCTTTTTTTGATTTTTCTCTTTTTTACTTCCGGGCATTTCAAACCTCAAAATAATTAATATCTCAAAACGGGCTTGTCAGCCCTTTATATACTATATCGACACAATCTGTCATAATGTTGAATAAATTACATACTAATTATAGTGTATCAAAGCAAAAATAACAAGTAAAAAAGGCATAACCGAAGTTATGCCCTAAATTGAAATTTACTTCAAATTACTTAACATCTTTAATGCTAAAGCTCATTCTTCCCATCTTGTCAGGACCTAAGCAAACGCACTTAACTACATCTCCAAGTGTAAGAACATCTTCAACATGGTTTACTCTTTCTTTAGATACCTTAGAAATGTGAACCATACCTTCTTTACCGGGTGCAAACTCAAGGAAAGCACCAAATTCCTTGATAGATACAACTTTACCTTCAAGTATCTGGCCAACTTCGAATTCAGAAGCGATAATTTCTACACACTTCTTTGCCTTCTCCATCAATTCCTTTTCTGTACCACAAATTGATACATTACCATCATCTGTAATATCAATTTCAACCTGATAGGTTTCACGAATCTGGTTAATTACCTTACCACGCTGTCCAATAACTTCACCAATCTTAGAAGGATCAATTGTTGTCTGGATAATCTTAGGAGCATACTTTGATACTTCTGCTCTGGGTTCAGCAATACAAGGAGTTAAAATCTCATTAAGAATATATTCTCTTGCTTCCTTTGTGCGATAAATAGCTTCTGTAACAATATCCTTTGTCAAACCATGAATCTTGATATCCATCTGAATAGCTGTGATACCATCATGTGTACCAGCTACCTTAAAGTCCATATCGCCAAAGAAATCTTCAAGTCCCTGAATATCTGTTAAAACAATGTAATCATCATCTGTTTCTCCTGTAACAAGACCACAGGAAATACCAGCAACCTGTTTCTTAATAGGAACACCTGCAGCCATAAGTGACATTGTAGAAGCACAAATTGAAGCCTGTGAGGTTGAACCATTTGATTCAAAAGTTTCTGATACTGTACGAATTGCATAAGGGAATTCTTCTTCTGAAGGCAAAACAGGAACCAAAGCTCTCTCTGCCAAAGCACCATGACCAATTTCACGACGTCCGGGGCCTCTTGAAACTTTTGTTTCACCAACTGAATATGCAGGGAAATTATAATGATGCATATATCTCTTAGAAGTTTCATTCTCATCAAGACCATCAAGAATCTGAGCATCAGCCAAAGGAGCAAGAGTTGTAATAGTACAAATCTGTGTCTGTCCTCTTGTAAACATAGCTGAACCATGAACTCTGGGAACGATATCAACTTCTGCAGCCAAAGGTCTGATTTGTTTGATTTCTCTTCCGTCAGGACGCTTATGATCCTTCAAAATCATCTTTCTTACTGTCTTCTTTTCGTACTGATATACACAAGGTTCAATTAATGCTAACCATTCCTCGTTCTCAGCAAAAGCTGCTTCAAGTTTTTCCTTGATAGCACGAATATTTGCTTCACGTACCTGCTTCTCGTCAGTAAATACTGCTTCTTCCATTTCAGCAGGAGTAACAATTTCCTTTACAGCAGCAAACATTTCTTCAGGAACTGCACATGAAATATATTCATGCTTAGGCTTTCCACATTCAGCAACAATCTTGTCAATGAAAGCAATTACTTCCTGATTAACCTCATGTGCCTTGTAAATAGCTTCAATCATCTTGTCTTCAGGAACTTCATTAGCACCTGCTTCAATCATGATAACCTTGTCTCTTGTAGAAGCTACTGTAAGCTTTAGATCTGATTCTGCATTCTGTGTTGAGTTAGGATTGATAATGAATTCACCATTAATCATACCAACCTGTGTAGTTGCACAAGGACCATCAAAAGGAATATCAGAAATAGCTACTGAAATT